>USOV01000021.1 GCA_900556455.1 uncultured Clostridium sp.
AATGTTCTTTTATACATATATTTTTCTTTTTAATGTATTTTTATTATATAGCAAAATATCTTTTTGTCAAGTTCTTTTCTTCTAAAATTTGTAGTAGCTTTTGTTTCACATAATTTGTAAGACCACAATTTTACATGTCAACACTATTTACATAAAATTGACTTTATTAGGAAAATATTGTATAATTATATTATCAAAATTTTTTTTAAGACTAGGAGGTCTTACTATGAAACAGATTATTACTACCAAGGATTTGACAGCTGTAAACAACATGTTATTTGAACTCCTTTGCCTTCGGCGTTGGAGTGAGGTAACCGTCACAAACGGTAAATTTACCGAGTCTTCCAAGCAGGCACTCAACTGTATGATCACATACTTTTGGGCAACTGAAATTGCTCACACTGGAACCAAGGTCGACTTTACCATGTTCCCGAAGCTTGCACTGTTTCGTGGTTTCACCAAAACCATGCAGTGCGATGTAAGTGAATCCAATTTGGACATCATCTTTCATCTGGGCAATGTCTCTAAGAAAAGCTTCAACGAAATGATTTGGGCTGCCGTGGAGAAATCCACTAGCAAATCCTTCTTTCAGCATCTTCAAGTTCCCACTGATTGTTTGGAAGCCCGCATCTATCGGGCAGCAACCAAGGTTTCGACTCTTCTCGAACTCAAAGAAATCCATGGCTTGATTGCTGAAAAGGATTTTTTGACCAAGGAAGGTCAGCTTCAGGAGGTTATCAATGAATTTTCTGATTTGCCGTGTTTTGACATTATTATGTCTGACGCATATCAGGAAATTTTCCGAAACTTTTCCAAGCTTCGTAACCGCATTAGATGGGCCAAGCATCCCAACATCGTTCAGTGTTCCGTTTTGGGGCACATGTTTGACGTTGCTGCTTTCTCCTATTTGATGTCGTTGGAGGTAAATCCTTCTAACGAAACACTGGCCACCCAGTACTTCTTTATGGGAGTCTTCCATGATCTTCCTGAGTGTTGGACTGGTGACATGCCAAGCCCTATCAAGGATGCTCTCCCCGGTTTGCGTAAAGCAACTGAGGAATTCGAGAACAGGGTAATGGAGCAGAACGTTTACTCTCACCTGCCTGCCTACATGGCAACATCTCTGCGTTCCGTAATGTTGGAGGATGAGGGCAATGCTCACTACAAGACGTTCTTGAAAAAGTCCGATAATTTCTCCGCATTTGTTGAATGTTGGAGAGAAGTTGATGCAGGGAGCCATCATTTTTACTATTGCAATGTAATCATTAATGATTACAAGAAGAAAGAGGCTCTCACCCATAACTTCCGTATTTTGATGGAGGAGTTGTATAATTCCTGCCACATTTAACCCTAGTCTAAGGAGCTATCACAATTGTGATGGCTCCTTTCTTTTATTTTTTCCAAAAAATGTTTGTATTTCCAATATTTTTGTGGTATACTAAATAGAAATTTTATTTAGGAGGTATTTTATGGAAAGTATTATTATTCGCGACTTATTTTCAAATGTTGATAAGTATGAAAACGCAAAAGTTTCTATAGAAGGTTGGGTTAAAACCGTTAGAGACTCCAAAACATTTGGCTTTATTGAAATTAATGATGGTAGCTATTTTAAAAATGTTCAAGTTGTTTTTGACAATTGTTTGGATAATTTTAATGATATTTGTAAATTACCTCTTAGTTCGTCAATAAAAGTAACAGGTAAATTTGTAAAAACTGATGGTGCAAAACAACCTTTTGAAATTAAAGCAAGTAAAATTGAAGTTGAATTTCTAGCAGATTTAAGCTATCCTCTTCAAAAGAAAAGACATTCTTTTGAATATTTAAGAACTATAGCACATTTACGTCCTAGAACTAATACATTTAACGCCGTGTTTAGAGTTCGTTCTGTATTATCTTATGCTATACACAAATTTTTCCAAGAAAGAAATTTCGTATATGTTCATACTCCAATAATTACATCTAGTGATTGTGAAGGTGCTGGAGAAATGTTTAATGTTTCTACATTAGATGTTAATAACTTACCTTTAACAGAAGATGGACAAGTAGATTACTCAAAAGACTTTTTTGGAAAACCTGCTCACCTTACTGTAAGTGGTCAATTAAATGTTGAAACATATGCTTTTGCATTTAGAAATGTTTACACTTTTGGTCCTACTTTTAGGTCAGAAAATTCTAACACTGTAAAACATGCTTCTGAATTTTGGATGATAGAACCAGAAATATGTTTTGCTGATTTAAAAGATGATATGGATTTAGCCGAAGATATGGTAAAATATATTATTAAATATGTAATGGATAATTGCCCAGAAGAAATGGAATTTTTCAATAAATTTATTGATACTGGCTTATTTGATAAATTAAACAATGTATTAAATTCTGATTTTGCTAGAATTACTTATACAGATGCTATTAAAGAACTTGAAAAAAATAATGATAATTTTGAATTTCCTGTTCATTGGGGGTCAGACCTTCAAACAGAACACGAAAGATATCTTTGTGAGAAATTATTTAAAAAACCTGTATTTGTTACAGACTATCCAGCTGAAATAAAAGCTTTCTATATGAAGCAAAACCCAGATGGAAAAACAGTTGCAGCTTGTGACCTTTTAGCTCCTGGAATTGGAGAAATAATTGGTGGTAGTCAAAGAGAAGATGATTTAGAAGTTTTACAACAAAAAATACATGATTTAGGAATGAATGAAGAAGATTACTGGTGGTATTTAGACCTAAGAAGATATGGTAGTGTACGCCATGCAGGATTTGGTTTAGGTTTCGAAAGAATGATGATGTACTTAACTGGTATTCAAAATATTCGTGATGTACTTCCATTCCCAAGAACACCAAAAAATTGTGATTTTTAAAAAACTAGTTTTAATGAAGACGGGGCTTTCCAATATAAGAAAGCCCCGTCTCTATTAATATTTTTTATTTTACTAAACCTTTTTCTATCATTTTTTGAAGTGTTATTATAAACATTGCATGTGACCAGCCTAGTCCTATTATCCAAGCAGGTGCCATTAAGTTATTATCTATTTGTTCTGCAAGGTATCCATGCATTCCTGCTGTTTTTAATACGAAGTCAAAACATTCTCTTGCTTTTTTATTTTCTCCTGTTTCTAAGTAATAATTTGCCATCCATAGGTTAGATATTACCCAAGGATTTCCTCCCATGTAATGGTCTCCTTCAAAGCGTTGGTATCCTCCTGTATATGTTCTTAAAGTCATGTTTATTCTTTCTACTGTATTTAATACTTTTTTTTCTTTTGCTTTGAACATATTAAATGGATAAACTGTTCCTAATATACTTATATCCATTTTTTTATCATCCAAATTTCTCACAAAACTTTTTTTGGTTTCATCATAAAAGTTTTGTAGGCAAAATTCTTTTATTTCTACAAGTTTCTCTCTTAATGTTTCCTTGTCTTTATTTACATTTTCCTGTTTTATTCTGTTTTTCGTAAATTCTTCTTTTAGTTCTTCATATATTTTTATCATTGCATCAAATGCAGCATATATGCTTGCCATTGAATATAAGTGAATGCTTTCGCACATTTCCCATAAGTCATAGCTTACATGCATTTTGTTTTCCTTTAATAGTACATCATTTACATAGCTCTTCAAAAATTTTGTAGCCTTTTCTAACATTTTTAAGTTATCTTTTAAGAATTTTTTATCTAAAGTTTTTAAATAATGTTTATATACTCCATATATTACTGATGCTGTTTCATCTATTTGGTAGCCCCAACATGGTGCTAATTTTCCATCTGTGAAAAATCTTTGTTCCCACATTCCATTTCTACTTTGTGTATTTTTACAAAATACTTTATAAAACTTTTCCACTTCTTTTTGCATATTTAAAGCATCTATTGCCTCTACAATGAATACTGCATCTCTTGGCCAGCAGTATGTATATCTTCCACACTGAGTCAACTTTTCATCTACTTCAACAGCCGCAGAGATTCCACCTGTTTCATTATTTATAAGAAGAGGATATAGTAATATTGTTCTTTCATATATTTCTTGGATTTTATTATTTCTTAAGTTATCTGTTAAATCTAGATTTAAGCCATCATGATTTTTTAAATATCTTCTCCAATATTTTTTTGTATTATCATATTCAGTTTTAAAATCTATTTTTCTAATTCTTTCAATTGTTTTTTCTATACCATATAGACCATTTTTGTTATCATCTATATAAATATATAATTCAAAAGTTTTTTCTTCATTTGGTTTTAATATTCCTAAATCATAACTTATAGAAGAATCCATGGACATTCCTACATAATCTTTATCCCCAATTTGACCTTCATTAATATTAGCTTTTGTGTTATTTATTTGTGAACTTAATATTTTCTCCTTTGAAAAAGTACACACTGTGTAATCATGCATGTATTGAAGTAATGAATCGTTTTTACATAATCCACTTACTTGGTTATTGTCTGTAGAAATTAGTTTTGAGTGAATTAGTAAATTTAAGTTTAAATCAATTACATTTTCATTTACAAATTTAAGCCTTCTTACTAAAACATTTTCTTTTACACATACAAAATCTGTTTGCACGATTTTTAGTTTAAAATAAGTATTTAAAATTTCTGTGTTTAATATGTTGGTTCCCTCTATATAGTATTGATTATATATGTTGTTTATGTCATTATGCAAATACACTATATTAGAATCATTTATTTTTAACCCAATATGGAAAAAGTCTATAAATTGTTTATAGTCTGTGTTTGGGTATAGTAGTCTTAATAGCTCTCCTTTTTTTGTGAAGCTTGCTGTAATGTGTTCGTTTCCAATTATTGCATCATTAAAATATTTTTCCATTTCTTCTCCTTAAGATATTATTTTTACAATCTGTCTTTCTAATTCTTTTATTTTTTCATTTATTTCTTGTATTTCTTCATCATTTTTATCTGTATTAAACATGTCGTCTTTTATTATTTCTTGCATTTCTTCTATTTCTTCTTGTAAAGTTGCCAATCTATCTATTACTTCTAGTTTTAAATATCTTGGTTTATCAAATCTATCTATTTTTGCTATCATATTTATTTTTTCATCTAGTTCATATGTTTCCCCATAGTCTGGTATTGTAACTGGTATTTGTGTTGTTTCTAATATTTTATCTTTTAATATTTTTTGACCTTCTGGTTCTCCATGTACTAAGAAAATATGCTTTGGTTTATGTATAAATGAATATATAAAATTTAATAGCCATTCCTGGTCTGCATGTCCTGAATATCCTTCTATATATTCAATTCTAGCATTTACAGCAATTTCTTCTCCAAATATTTTTACCTTTTTCTCTCCACCTACAATTTTCGCACCTAAAGTGCCTGGTGCTTGATATCCCACAAAAAGTATTGTGTTCTTTGGATTCCACAAATTATGTTTTAAGTGATGTTTTATTCTTCCTACTTCACACATACCACTCGCAGAAATTATAATTGATGGTGTATTCATTTCGTTTAGAGCTCTTGATTCTTCTGGTGTTCTTGTAAATTGTAAGCCTGGAAATTCTAGTGGATTATCCCCACTTTCTATTCTTTGTCTTACATCTTCATCAAACAAGTCTGTATTTTGTTTAAATATTTCCGTTGCAGATATTGCAAGTGGGCTATCTACATAAACAGGTACTCTCATTAATTTTTCATATTTTTTCATAAATTCTTCATCATGCCTGTTTTCTTTAAGTTTATTTATTTCATATAAAATTTCTTGTGTTCTTCCTACTGCAAATGATGGTATTACTACATTTCCACCTTTATCTAATGTTTCTGCAACTATATTTAAAAACAATTCTGCTTTGTCGTCATTTCTCATATGAAGTCTTCCACCATATGTTGATTCCATTACTAAAAAGTCTGTTGTTTCCATCATTGTTGGAGCCCCTAAAAGTGGTATATCGTTATTTCCTAAATCTCCTGTAAATACTATTTTCTTAGTTTCTCCTTCTTCTTTAACCCATACTTCTATAATGCTAGAGCCAAGCATATGCCCTGCATCATTAAATCTTACATTTATGTTTTGGTCTAACTCAATTATTTCATCATACTTTACTGGTTTAAATACTTCTAAACATTTTGTTGCCTCTTCTGCCGTATATAGTGGAGGAAGTGCTGGTTTTCCGCTTCTAATTCTTTTTCTGTTTCTCCACTCATTTTCCATCTCTTGAATATGCCCACTATCTGGCAACATTATTGAACACAAATCACATGTTGCTTTTGTTGCATAAATTGGATTTCTGTATCCATTATTATATAATTTAGGAATTCTTCCAGAATGGTCTATGTGTGCATGTGTTAATAACATAAAATCTATATCGTGTACATTGTAAGCAAAATCTTCATAATTTTCTCTTTCTTCTAATGCTTTCCCTTGATATAATCCACAGTCTATTATTATTTTCTTCCCTGCCGCTTCTAATAGGAAATTTGAGCCTGTAACTGTTTTAGTTGCTCCTAAAAATGTAATTTTCATATATTCTCCTCCTATAAAAATATTTTTATTTTTTTGTTATATTTTACTGCAATTTCTTTTAGTTCTACTAATTTTTCTTTTTTTTCTAGGCTATTTTCATCATATATTGAAACCTCATTTTCCTTATTTATTTCAATATATGCGCTTTCTAAGTCTATTATCTTTGTATCAAAAATATTTTTATAAATTTTATAATTTTCTTCAACATCCTGGCTAAGTATATTTAAAGCTTTTAAATTACATCCTACCGTTATTAAATTTTTTTCTACTTTTTCGAATTCTTTATTACATAAATCACCTGCTGTTTTTTCACTATCTACACTCATTAATTTTAAATATCTTAATATATATATTTTTTCTGTTACTTCTTTTTTTGTTTCAATTTTTTCAATTTGTGCATTTATGGCCTTTAAGATAAAATTTATGAATTCCTTTACAAGTACAATAGGGTCTTCTATACTTAATTCTTTAATAAATTCTAAATCTTTTTCTATTTTAGTTTTTTCTTTTACAAAATTTCTTGGTTTTAATTTATCTGTTAAAGTTTTGATTTCATTTTTAAGCCAAATTCTTCTTAATTCAATTTTTTCACTAAAATCGCTTAAAGAAAATACTCTTTCATCTTGTGGTAATTTTTCATTTTGTTTTATATATTCTTTTTTTAGAGCCAAATCATCATTTATATATTGGTCTATTTTTTCAATTTCTTTTACATATTTTTTCTTTTGATTTGTAATGTCTTCAATATATCTTTTTTTGTCTTCCATTAGTAAATATGTTTTTTCCATTTGTTTTTCATTTTGTTTTAATTTTTCATATTCATCGGGATTTTGATTTATATAGTTTATAACTGAAACTTGTGTTACTGTTTTTAATATTTTTTCAACAAGTGCTGGTTTATATTTTTTCTTTAACATTATTTCTAAGTCTTTTATTGTAATGTTTTTATTTTGGTTTAGCGTATCATATCCTATTATAAACACAAGTCCTTGATAAATTATATTGGGAATATAACTATTGGTTTCGTTTGCCATAATATTCCATGACCAGCCATCAAAATCTCTTATTATTTCACTTTTAGCAACTTTTTCTCCTTCATTTAACATTGCAAATACTGCTTTTTCGTTTAACTCTTCATTATTTTCATTAAATTTTTTTGTGTTTATTTCATAGATTGCTTCTAAAAGTGCTAGTTCGTTTTGATATGTTATTATTTTTTGTTTTTCTTTTATAACAGTGCTTTTTTTCTCTTTTAATATTTGGTTTTCTTCTTCTAATTTTGGTTTTACTATTTCTATTTTTTTGCAGTCTCTTCCGTATTATTTCTATTATTTCTTCTAGTAATTCTTTTTTGAGTTCTACTTCTACTTTTGTTTTTTTGTAGTCTTCATATGAATTTTCTACTTTGTATAACATGCTTGAAAGCAAGTTTTTTACGTCTTTGGAAAATGTCTTTGTGTCTAAGATTTCTTCTAGTTCTTCGTTATAGTCCTTTATTTTTAATTTTTGTATTATTTTTTCTTTTTCCAAAGTTTCTACCTTCTTTCGTTCGTTATATATTCTTTCTCATCCTGTCGCATAGATGAGATTATAGTAAGAAATTTTTATTCTGTTGGGTGTTCTGGTGGTTTTGCCATTTTTAACTCTTCCCATCTTTCTTTTGGCATTAGTACTTTTCTTGGTTTACTTCCTTCATACCCAGAAATTATCCCTCTTTCTTCCATTTGGTCTATTATTCTTCCTGCTCTTGCATATCCTACTTTGAATTTTCTTTGTATATATGATGCTGAAGCTTGCCCCATTTCTATTACTGCATCTATTGCTTCCATTAAAAATGGGTCTGTTTCGTCGTTCATTTCTTCATCTATTTCTTTTTCTGTAGAGTTTGCCTTTTCTATTTTTTCTAGTACATCTTCACTATAAGTTGGTCCACCATTTTCTTTTAGGAACTCAACTATGTTTTCTACTTCGTTGTCTGAAATAAATGCGCATTGTACTCTTTGTTTTTTTTGCCCACCAGACATTGCAAATAGCATATCTCCTTTTCCAAGTAGTTTTTCTGCTCCTCCGCAGTCCAAAATTGTTCTTGAGTCTATTTGAGATGTTACTGCAAATGCAATTCTTGTTGCAATATTTGCTTTAATAAGTCCTGTAATTACATCAACAGATGGTCTTTGTGTTGCAATTACCAAGTGCATTCCTGCTGCTCTTGCCTTTTGTGCTAATCTACAAATTGCCTCTTCAACATCTTTTGAAGCTACCATCATTAAGTCTGCAAGCTCGTCTATGATTATTACAATTTGTGGTAATTTTTCATCTAGTCCTTCTTTTTCTAATGCCTCATTATAGCCTTGTATTTCTCTTACATTTTTTTCAGCAAATAAATGGTACCTATTTTCCATTTCTTGAACTGCCCAAGCAAGTGCTCCTGCTGCTTTTTTAGGGTCTGTAACAACTGGAATTAAAAGGTGTGGTATTCCATTATATATTGAGAGTTCAACAACTTTAGGGTCAACCATTACAAGTTTTACTTCACTTGGTTTTGCTTTATAAATAATACTTGTTATTAAAGTGTTTATACAAACACTTTTACCAGAACCTGTGCTACCTGCAATTAAAACATGGGGCATTTTTGCAATATCTGTTACCACAAGTTCTCCTGCTGCATCTTTTCCTAATGCAAATGATAATTTTGATTTTGAATTTTTAAATTTATCACTATCAATAATATCTCTTAAAGCAACTACCTCTTTTTCTTTGTTTGGTATTTCTATTCCTACTGCTTGTTTTCCTGGAATTGGGGCTTCTATTCTTATGCTTTCAGCAGCCAAGCTAAGTGCAATATCATCTGCTAGATTTGCAATTTTACTTACTCTTACACCTTCAGCAGGTTTAAGTTCATATCTTGTTATAGTTGGTCCAACAGATACATTTTCTACTTTTGCAGAAACTCCAAAACTATATAATGTTCTTTGAAGTTTACTTGCTGTATCTTGAATTGCCTTTTTTGTACTCTTAGTGCCTATTTTTCCTTCTTTTAGTAAATCCACTGGTGGAAATTCATAATTTTGGTCTTCAACTGTTAAAGTGTGTTCTAGTGTTAGAACTTCTCTTGATTTGTCTTCTTTTACTTCTTCTTGTTTTTCAAATAATCCATTATTTGATTTGTTTTCTCCATTTATGTTATTTGTTGGTATTTTAATTTTTATTTGTTCATCTAAAATCTCAGCTTCTGCTTTTTCTTTTTCCTTCTTGCTAAATAATCCATGATGTGTTTTTTCTTCTTTTATCTCTATTTCTGGTTCTTGTTGAATTTTATTTTTCTTAGAAGTTTTTGCTTCTTTTTCTTTTAAGATTTCTCGTTCTTCTTTCTCTGCTTCTCTTTCTTCTACTATGTTTTTCACGATTTCTGCTGGTTTTATTCCATATAAGAATACTATAGATATTATTCCTCCTCCAATTACAAGTATTACTGTTCCAACAGTATCAATTAGTTGTATAAGTGGATATGCAAAAATTGCTCCAATTGCTCCTCCACCAATGCTTTTCATTCCCTCTTCATATGCAGCCACAACTGTTGCTTCAAATTCATTATTATTTACATCTATATTTCCTTTGAATACTGTTATTGCCACAGATACACATATTAGCAATACTAAATATTGCATTAGTTTTGATGTTGTATATTGTTTATCCTTTTCACACGCTACATTTATTGCAATTGAGAAAAATCCTACTGGTATTATGTATTTTATCCAGCCAATAATTCCTCCTAGCATTGGGCTCAAGTGTTCTCCTATATATCCAGATTGTACATATATTAATATTGCTGATAGTACGCTTAATAGTAATAGCATTACTACTTGTAGGTCTTTATTATGTTTCTTTACTGCTCTTTTTGCTTTTTTTCTTGCCATTTTTTCTCCTTCTATATCTTATCATTTTCATATCAATTCTAATAAAAAAGCCAGAATTTTTTTAAATCATAGATTTAATATTTTCTGACTTTCAGATTATTATTTAAGTTCTTTTCTGTTAATTTCTATTGTTTTTATAGCTTCATTAATTGATACGTTTACATTGTTTATTGCATTTTCTAAGTTTGCAAGTATTGCATCTGCATAGTCTTTTGTTCCTTTTGATATTTCTCTTGACATCTCATTTGCTGTTTCTATTATTTCTGCTTTTTGGTCATATGCCTTTCTTGTTATTTCATGTTCATCTATCATAGCAATAATTCTGTTTTCTGCTTCTCTTACTATGCCATCAGCTTCTTTTTTTGCTTCTTCTAGAATTCTATTTCTTTCTTCTTTTACCCATTTTGCTTGTTTTAATTCGTCTGGCAATTTTAATCTTATTTCTTTTATTATCTCTAAAATTTCGTCTTTCTCTACAATTCCTTTTTCAGTAAATGGTATGTTTTTACTTCTCTCCATTATGTCCTCTAGTGTTTCTAACAATGTGAAAATTTCCATTTTTCTACCCCTTTCGAATAAATATGAGCCATACACTTCCATATTTTCTCTTATCAAAAATTTCTACTTTTTCTATTTTTAAAATTTCTCGTTCTTTATTTATATCATCTGTTTCTATAATAATAGTTCCATCTTCGGTTAGCAAATCGCTCATAATTATCTTTTGTAAACTTTCTATTGCTAAATTTGTTTTATATGGTGGGTCTAAAAATACTATATCAAATTTTTTATTTTGTTTTGATAAGTTTTCCAGAACTTCTTGATATTCTTTATTTATTATAGTTGCTTTATCTAAATTGTTTGTATTTATAATATTTTGTTTTATAACTTTTATCGCATCAGGCACTTTATCACAAAATACAGCTTCTTTTGCTCCTCTACTTAATGCTTCTATTCCTAATGCCCCTGTTCCTGCAAATAAATCTAAAACAACTGCATCTTTAACTTCAAATTGTATTATATTAAACAATGCTTCTTTTACTCTATCTAATGTTGGTCTTGTATTATCTCCATCTAAGGAAATTAATTTTTTTCCTCTAGATTTGCCACTAATTACTCTCATGTATAAACCTCTTTTATACCTATATATTTTATTTCATTTTTGAAATATGTCAATAGAATTCATCAAATTGTAATATAGATATAATATTTTTGTAACATTTTTAATTTTTTCAATATTTTTAATACATTATACATTATGTAATTCATTTTTTCAAGATTTTAGCAATTTTTTTTGGATATTTTATTTTGAATACTATTTTTGTTTTTTTGAAAGAATAATATTATGAATCAAATTTTAGAAAATAAGAAAAGTAGACTGCAAAAAAAGAAAAGGTATGTGCTTCAATTTTATATATCTTTTTTTATAATTATTTGTATTATTATATATTTTTCTTGGAAAAAATATTCTGAAAATAATATTTCAAAAATCTCTGATACCACTAGCAAAAGCTATAACATAACTCGTTTGTATTCCAATGGGAAAACTTCTGAATTTACAGCTAACAGTAATCAGATTTTTATAATAGGAACAATTAAAATACCTAAAATAAATATTTCTTACCCTATTTTTTCAGAATATTCTGACGACCTTTTAAAAGTATCTGTATGTAAGCTTTATGGTTCAGTTTTAGGTGAGCCTGGCAATTTATGTATTATTGGGCATAATTACAATAATGGAGATTTTTTTAGTAATTTATATTTACTTAAAATAAATGATGTTATTAATATTTATGATTTAAATTCCACTGAAAGTTCTTATTATATATATGAAATATATGAAGTTGAGCCTAATAATTTAGATTATTTGGACCAAAATACTGGGCGGCAAACAAGAAATCACCTTAATTACTTGCAATAATTCTAACCGGTAAGCGTTTAATTTTTAAGGCAATAAAAAAAGGCAACTAATTGTTGCCCCCTTATTATTTACTATGCGTTATAATCTCTAATTTTTTTATATGCATAAACAGCTGATACTGCAAATACAGCTATAAATATTAATCCTGTATAGTCTCCAGCGCCTGCATGTGGAGTTGTTGCTGGTCTATTTTCATTAACCTTTGTGTTTGTATTAGTATTAGTGTTTGTATTTGTGTTTGTATTTAGATTTGTATTATTAGTTCCTTCTAGTATTTCCTCTTTGTTTTCGTTGTTCGATATGTTTCCTGTTTCGTTTTGAAGCATGTCATTAATTTCATCCATTATTGATGATCCTCCACTAGTTGCATATGTTGTATATGCTACTCCAACAACTAAAAGTAAAGCTATTAAACTTACAAGTATTTTCTTAAAATTTTTTTTCATCCTTTGAAACTCCCTCTCTTTTATTAATATTATTACCACTATATATATTTATACTACATTTTTTTCTTTTTTTCAAGTCTTTTTTTTATTTTTTTTAATTTTTAAACAATTCTTTTCCATTTTTTATATAACTCCAGCCGGAAAAGATTGTTGCAATTGCTGATACAAACATAAATAATGTAGATAATATATTTATAACTAAATTATATCCACTTAAGTTTTTAGTTATAAATGCTGCAAATGCATTTAAGTCTAAAAAGCTTAGAACAATTGCAATCATTTGAGTAACTGTTTTTAGTTTACCCCAAATATTTGCTGCAATAACTTGCCCACCCTTTTCTACTGCAATTAATCTATAACCAGATACCACAAATTCTCTTGAAAGTACTATGATTGGTATCCATGCTGGTAATTTACCAAATTCTACTAATATTAGCATTGCTGATAACACTAATATTTTATCTGCAAGGGGGTCTGCAAATTTTCCAAATGTTGTAATTTGATTATTTTTTCTAGCAATTTTTCCATCCAAGTGGTCTGTTATTGATGCGATTATAAAGATTAGATTTATTAGCCAATATGTTATTGGTATATTTAAAAATGTTCCTTGGATGTTTAAAAGAGATATTATTACCATCACTGGCACAAGTATTATTCTAAATATTGTTAGTTTATTTGGTAGATTCATGATTTTTCTCCTTTATTTTTTATTGCATTTATTTTATAATATGTTTTTTTGTTTTGCAAGGGTTTTTAAAGAATTATACAAATTAATCCTCCGCTTCCTTCATTTACTATTCTTTCTAATGTTTCTTGTAATTTTCCTTGTGCTTCTTCTGGCATTTTATATAATTTATTTTGTAATCCCTCGTTTACTAGTTCGTGTAGATTTTTTCCAAATATATTTGATTCCCATATTTTTTTAGGGTCATTTTCAAATTCAGATAATAAGAAATTTACCAATTCCTCTGACTGCTTTTCACTTCCAACTATTGGAGATACTTCTGTTTCTATATCTGCTCTTATCATATGTATTGATGGTGCTTTTGCACGAAGTCTAACTCCATATCTTGATCCTTGTTTTACCATTTCTGGTTCATCTAAAATTAGCTCATCCATACTAGGTGTAACTATTCCATAACCTTTTTGTCTAACTGCTTGAAGTGCTGTAGCGACTTTATCATATTCTTTCTTTACACTTGCTAAATTTGATATTGTAGTAAATAAATCTGCTTCATTTGCCACTTCTACACCTGTAATTTCAGTAAGCACTTTGTAGAATAAATTTTCTTTTAAGGTTATATTTACATTAATTGACCCATCTCCTAAGTTGATTTCATCTACACTTGTTTTTGATATTATTTCAGTTTGTTTTATTCTAGTAACTCCTGTTTCTATGTTTCTTATTGTTTTTACATCTTTAAAAGCTTCTCTTATTTCTTTTAAAAGTTCTACTTTTAACTCATGGTCTTCACCTAAGCCATCAATCCACCCTGGGAAGCTTATATTAATTCTTTCTATTGGGAATTCATATAATACTTTTCCTAAAATATTATTTATGTCATCACTGCTAAGTTGGGTACAGTTACTTGGTATTACTGATACTCCATATTTCTCTTCTAGCATATTTGCTAGTTCCATAGTTTCATTAGATTGTGGCATACTACTATTTAAAACAATTACAAATGGCTTATTCATTGCTTTTAGTTCATTTACAACTCTTTCTTCTGCCTCTATGTAATCTTCTCTTGGTATTTCTGTTATACTACCATCTGTGGTAACTAATATTCCTATTGTTGAATGTTCTGTAATTACTTTCTTTGTTCCTATTTCTGCTGCTTGTTCAAATGGTATTTCTTCACTTGACCATGGTGTTTTTACCATTCTAGGCACATCATCTTCCATGTAGCCTAGTGCATTGTTTACTAAATACCCAACACAGTCTACTAGTCTTGTTCTTAGTTTTAAATTATCTCCTATTTTTATTTCTATTGCTTCATTTGGCACAAATTTTGGTTCTGTTGTCATTATTGTTCTTCCTGCTGCACTTTGTGGAAGTTCATCTCTTGCTCTTTCTTTTTTATAACTGTTTTCTATGTTTGGTAATACTAATAAATCCATAAAATTTTTAATAAATGTAGATTTACCTGTTCTTACTGGTCCTACTACCCCAATATATATGTCCCCGTCCGTACGATTCGCAATATCCTTATATATATTTAAATCTTCCATAATAATTATTACCTCCTAATTAATTTAAAATGTTTGTACTACTAAACTTTTATTAATGTATATTAGGAATTCGTAATAATTATTACTATTTTTTTTATTTTTTGCAAATTAATATCTTACTACCAATTTGTCAAATTTGGATTTTATGTATTTTTCTAGTTTTTGCATAAATTCGTTTGTTTTTATTTCTTTTTTTGCTACCATGCTTAGGCCTTTTTCCCAGCTAGCTGTTAGTTTTGGGTTTAGCATATCTGGCATTGAGCTATTTACTACGTCAAATATGGCTTCTCCTTTTTGTGTTGGTGTTATTATTTGTGTTTTGTTATTTATTTCTATATATTTTATTCTTTCTAACTTTTTTATTATTTCAGATCGGAAGAGC
>USOV01000022.1 GCA_900556455.1 uncultured Clostridium sp.
TTTTTAAATTTATAGTTTTATATTTTAATTCACTACATGCATCATCTAAACTTTCTTTTTTCTTTTTTAATTCATCAAGACTTGCATATGAATTTGATATACTATTTGCTCTTTCTAGATTTTTTTCATAAAGATTATTGGAATTGTAGTATGTTGCAATATTAGCAGATATATTTACGATTTCTTGATTAATTTGTAACTGTGAATTCGTTATATTCAATTGCATTCCATCAAGAGCTTGTTCAACTTTTTTTATTGCTTCTTCAGCTTCATTAATCTTTTTATCATATTCCTCATAAACTTCATTATATTTTTCTGTTGATATATTATTATTAATTTCTTCTATTTCTTTTAAAATTTCACTATTTTTTTCTTTATATTCATCTGAAAATTTATTAATATCTTCATCAATATCAAGTTTTATATTTACTGTTGTATACTCTTCTAAGTTAAAAGCCTCTTCTTTTATCATTATGTATCCATTTAGTTCTCCTGTTAATAATGTTGTATTTCCATAAAACTTTGATAAATAAATTGGATTTCTTGTAATTCCAACTATTTCAAATTCTGTATATTTCAAATAATCTTCTAAATCTGTATCATCTTTTCTATATACTTTAATTTTATCCCCTATTTCATAGTCATACATAGTATTTAATCTAGAACTTATTAAACATTCATTATCATTTTCTACGTTTCTTCCTTCTGAAATATCGTTTTTATTTATTTCAGAATCATCATTAATTCCTGAGAATCTAACTACAATATCCTTTTCTCCAAAGCTTGTAAGTGCATCATATGTATATTCTCCCTTTACTTCGGTTACATGCTCGTTTTGTCTAAATTTTTCTATATCTTCTTCTTTATACCCTAAACTTGATGCTAAAGAAATATCAGATATATTTTGTTCCTTAATATACTTTAATGCAACTTGCTCCATTGCTGGAGACACTGAGTTCATACCGATGAAGAAAGCTGTTCCTAACATTATAATTAGTACAATTGATATGAATCTAACTAAATTGTTTTTAAACATTTTTTTACTATCTTTAAAATATGCCTTCTTCATTTACCATTCTACCTCTTCTATTAATACTGGGTTAGCATTTTTATTATTTTCTTCTATTTTTCCGCTTCTCATTTTTATTACTCTGTCTGCCATTGGTGCAATTGCTTGGTTATGGGTTATTATTAATACAGTCATATTGTTCTTTCTTGCTGTATCTTGTAATAATTTTAGAACTTCTTTTCCTGTTTTATAATCTAGTGCTCCTGTTGGCTCATCACATAATAATAGCTTTGGATTTTTAGCTATTGCTCTTGCAATTGCTACTCTTTGTTGTTCTCCTCCTGATAATTGTGAAGGAAAGTTTTTCATCCTATCAGCAAGCCCTACTTGTTCTAAAACTCTCTCTGGTTGTAATGTATTAGAACAAATTTGAGTAGCAAGTTCCACATTTTCCAAAGCATTTAAATTTTGTACTAAATTATAAAATTGAAATACAAAGCCTATATCATTTCTTCTATACTCAGTTAATTGTTTTTCATTATAGTTTGATATATCTCTTCCATCTATTATAATCTTACCATAAGTAACATTATCCATTCCGCCTAGTAAGTTTAAAAGTGTAGTTTTTCCTGCACCACTTGCCCCTACTATTACAACAATTTCTCCCTTCTCAATTTCAAAAGAAACATCGTCAACAGCTGTTACTTCTACATCCCCCGTTTTATATTTTTTAACTAATCCATTTACTTCTATAAAACTCATTTTTTATTCCTTTCCATTATTAAGTAGATATCGCGGTATGTATTTTATCATATATTATGTATTTTTTCAAGTTTTGTCATTTTGAGGGTGTATTTGTCGAATAAAAAGCCTTATTGGCTATACAAAATTACCTTTGTTCCTTCTTTTATTCCAATTCCTTTTTTAGGCAGCTGTTCTGTTATTATTGCCTCCATGTTGTCAGTATCTGCTTCATATTCCAAACCTAATTCTTGTAGCATTTGTTTTGCTTCCTTTAGTGTTTTTCCAGTTACATCTGGCATTTCTACTTGCATAGTAACCTTATCTTCTTCACTGTTTCTGCTTACTTCTAAATATGGCAACACCTCTCCTAATATTTGTGAAGCAATTGGTGCTGCGACCCCACCTCCTTGGTGTCCTCCCTCTCCTGTTGGATTATATAATACTATTAATATAACAAGTTCTGGGTCCTCTGTATTTGCTACTCCTATAAATGATGTTACATATTTCCCTGTGTTTACTCCATCTTCTGATGTTCCTGTTTTTCCTCCTATTGAATATCCAGCAACTTGTGCATTTCTTCCAGTTCCTTCTGATACTACCGAGTTCATCATACTCAAAACTTTTTTTGCCGTTTCTTCTGAGATAACTTGCTCCCCTTTTTCTACTTCAAAATCTGTTCTTTCTCCTGTTTGGCTATTAATTCTCGCTTTTACAACCCTTGGAGTTACACTTTTTCCAAAGTTTGCAATTGTGCCTACCATTTTTATCATTTGAATTGGTGTTACCTCAAATCTTTGCCCAAAACTTATTGTTGCAAGTTCTACTGGACCTACTTTTTCTTTCTTTAAGAATATGCTGTTTGCTTCACCTGGTAAATCGATTCCTGTTTTTTTAAGTAACCCGAATTTTTCTAAGTAATTGTAATACGTCTCTACTCCTATTTGCTGTCCAAGTCCAATAAATACAGGGTTACATGAATTCATAAGTGCTAATCTTAAGCTTTCTGAACCATGTGGTCTGTAATATCTCCAACATTTTATCCTTGTTCCAGCTATATTAATAGACCCTGTACAGCAGAAACTTACTTTATCAACATCTGTTACAATTCCCTCTTCTATTGCAGAAGAAGCAGTTACTAATTTGAAGGTTGAACCTGGCTCATATGTATCTGATATTGCCTTGTTTCTCCACATTTGTTGCAAAGCTTTTGATTTTTCACTTGACTCTAAACTATCCCAGGTTGCTGCTAATGTTTCATCATTTATAGTATATGGAGAATTTAAATCATAACTTGGGTATGATGCTAGTGCTAAAACATCTCCAGTTTTTGGATTCATTATTATAACATTTCCACCATCTGTACACTTGTTGTCAATACATGCTTCAGTTAAATATTTTTCTGCAATTCCTTGCACTGTCATATCTATTGAAAGAATTAAATCATCTCCATTTATTGCTGCTATATAATCTTCTCCCTCTTTTTCCATATTACTTCCAGTAGCATCAGTAAGTTTTAAAATTCTTCCTTTTGTTCCTTTTAGCATCTCGTCATAACGGCTTTCTATTCCATCTAATCCTTGATTATCACTGCCTGTAAATCCAATTACTTGTGCAGCTAAAGTGCTATATGGATAATACCTTTTTGAATCTTCATCTATATTTATTCCAGTTGTGATATTGTTTTCTTGCATCCATACTCTTAATTTATCTGTTTGTTCTCTATCAACTTTTTTTACTATGGTTTCTATGGAGCTATGTTTACTTATCTTTTTCAAAACTGTTTCATAATCCAAATCAAAAATATCTACCAATGCTCTTGCTACTCTTTTTTTATCTGCTTTTTCAATATTTGTTGGGTTTACTGAAACAGTTTCAACACTGGCACTTACTGCAAGTGACACCTTTCCTGTTGCATCCAAAATAGTTCCTCTTTTAGGGTTAATATTCCTGTTTAAAGTTTGCTGTGCATAAGCTTTTGCCTGTAATTCTGCCCCTTGAACAAATTGAATAAAACCTACCCTCACAATTAATAAATTGCATATTATAAATGCTACTATTAGCATTCTCATTAATCTTTTTTTCCTACCAATATTTGTGGTTCTCATGGGTCAACTCCTTATAAATATAAAAAATAGAGATTATTTAAATCTCTATTTTAAATATATTCAATTTAGTATTTAATATGTACTCAATTAACAATACTTTTTATAGCTTTCCCATATATATGAATTAATATAATCCATTTTATTTTCTATATCTTCAACTAGTTTTAATTGGTTTCTTGCCCTATCCAAATTGTGTGTTTCATAATCACATTTAAAATATTTATCTCCATTAATGTAATCATTTAAAAATCTCATTCCTAATTCTAAAGCTAGTAATCTTATTGATTCTCCCATGAGTTTCACTTCTTCTTCAGTCATACATGATGCAAGTTCACTTAAATACCCATCTGTATATGCTTCAAATAAATCATTTTTTAAATACACTTTATTTAAATCTTTTTCATCTTCTGCCGCATTAGATGCTGCTGACCTTATCCCATCTCCATAGTCATATAATCCACTTCCTGGCATTACAGTATCTAAATCAACTACTGCTAAGAAGTCCCCAGTTTGTTCATTTATCATAACATTATTTACCTTTGTATCATTATGTGTAACTCTGTAAGGTATTTCTTTATTTTCTAGCTTATTTACTATTAAATTGCATATATCTTTTCTATCTAAAATAAATTTTATTTCTTTATCTACACTTTTTGCCCTATTTGACTCATCTTTTTCCACATCTTGTTCAAAACTTGTTAATCTATTTTTAGTATGATGAAAATCTATTATTGTTTCTGCTAAAGTTTCTATTGGATAGTTATTTAATAACTTCTGAAAATTTCCAAATGCTTTTCCAGTAGTTCTAACCACCTCTGGATTTTCAGCTGTATCATAAGAAATAGCATCATCTATAAAATTATATACTCTATAAAATTCTTCTATTCCATCTTCATTTTTGCAAACGACCATATTTTTATCATCTTTTGTTTTTATTACTTTAAGAACTTTATGCTCTTTGTCTCCTATTGCATCTAGTTCTTTTTGAAGATATTTTGTTATTCCTTCTATATTATTCATAACATCATATGGATTTTTAAATACATAATTATTAATTTGTTGCACTAAGTATTTACTTTTTTCTCCATTTTCAGAATATATTGCTTTATATGTCTTGTGTATATTTCCAGCTGTTATTTGTTTTATTTCTTCTAACTTTCCTGGTATATTAAATTTTTCTATGATTTCTTCTTTTATCATTTTTATCAACCTCTTGCGATATTATAACATTAATATTGCAAAAATGCTACCCAAAATAAAAAATTGTAGTTTGTGGGAATAAATTTATTCCCACAAGCTACAATTTATTTAAATAAACTTTTTACTGTATTTATAATTTTATCCATAAATGTTTCTTTGTCTATGTTCACACTTTCTGCTGCTGATTCTATATGGTCATCTTTCTCAAGATTTACATATACTATTTGTTGATTTGTTAATTTCTGCATTCCTAATTGCTCTTTTGCCTGTTGTTCTATATTGCTTAAATTTAAACTGCTTTCTATTGCTAACTCCAATTGTGAATTTTCTTTTTCTATTGAAGTTAACTCTTTTTTATAGCCTTGTACCTTTTCAAAATTTTCATCTATTTGTGCATTTCTATAAGATATTGCAAATAGTATTCCAAAACCTAATACAACATATGCAATAATTTGTCTATGTCTTTTTCTTTCTTGTTGTAGTTTTTTCTTGTTAATCTTCTTTTCTTTTATTTCTGTTTTTTTAGCTGTACTTTTTTTGCCTTTATGATTATTTTTCTTAGGTGCATATTCTGGCTCAAGTTTTCTTGGGCTTGTTTCATATTGATATTTATTAAAATTTCTTGGCATAGAATTTGCACCTCCTTTTATTATTTTCTTTCAAAAACTCTTAATTTTGCACTTTTACTTCTAGAATTGTTTTTCATTTCTTCTTCTGTTGGTAATATTGGTTTTTTAGTTATAATTTTTCCTTTTTCTTGTTTGTTACACACACAATAAGGTAAATCTTTTGGGCATGTACATAAACCTTCACAGTTTATAAATGCATTTTTTACTGCTCTATCTTCTAATGAGTGGAAAGTTATTACACATAATCGCCCTCCACTTTTCAGAGAATCTATTGAATCTATTATTGTGTTATATAATGGTTCAATTTCATTATTCACTTCTATTCTTATTGCTTGGAAAGTTCTTTTTGCTGGATGTCCTTGCATTTTTCCAAACTTCGGAACGCTTTTTTCTATTATGCTTACTAATTTTTTAGTTGTATCTATTTTTTCTTGTTTCCTATATTCACAAATATTTTTTGCAATTTTTCTAGAAAATTTTTCTTCTCCATATTCGTAAATAATTCTTGCAAGTTCTTCTTCTTTATAATTGTTTACTACATATTCTGCTGTTAGTGTTTGGTTTTTGTCCATTCTCATATCAAGCTTTGCATCTTGCATGTAGCTAAATCCTCTTTCGCCTTCATCTAACTGATACGACGAAACGCCTAGGTCAAGTAATATTCCATCTACTTTTTCTATTCCTAGACTTAATAATATATTTTTTATATTATCATGATTATCATTTACATACTTAATATTTTTAAATTCTGCTAATTTTTGTTTTGCTGCTGAAATTGCATCTAAATCTTTATCTATTCCTATTAGCTGTCCCTTCCCTGATAAGTTTTTTGCAATATAGAAGCTATGTCCTGCTCCACCTAAAGTACCATCTACATATATTCCTTCTGGTTTTATTTGCAGGTTTTCTAGAGTTTCATTTAGCAAAACCGGGATATGTTTAAATTCCACTTTGAATCACTTTCCTATTATCTTAAATAACAGTAACAGTTGGTAATTATAAAATATACCAACTGTCTTTTACTTTATTAGTTTAATTCTTATGTATTTTATGTATTTCTTAAGTATTTATAAGATTTTCCCTTTGTAAATTAAATTTTTTTCATTTGAAATTTACAACTCTTTGGTATATTTCATTTTTATTCTTTTGTATAATTTTGTCTTTTGTTTTTTATTATCTTTTGTTTAATTTCTTAATATTTCTTCTTTTGTGTGTTTTTATCTTTTGTAAAATTTTATAAC
Organism: uncultured Clostridium sp.; assembly: GCA_900556455.1. Lineage (GTDB taxonomy): Bacteria > Bacillota > Clostridia > TANB77 > CAG-508 > UMGS1933. The sequence goes on from USOV01000022.1 coordinate 6,929, forward strand.
TTTTGTATCTTTATATTTTCTTTTGTATTTTTATCTTTTGTTTTTTATATTAGCTCTTGTAAATCAAGAGTTATATACCTAAATTAGACATTTTTTCTGCTATTTCGTCTACAGAACTGTTTTCTTCTTCACTATATTTTAGCCATTTATCTTTGCTCCAGATTTCTATTTTATCTAGAACTCCAATAACTACTACTTCTTTTTCTAGTCCAGCAAATTCTCTTAAATTTCCTGGAATTAAAAATCTTCCTTGTTTATCAATTTCACATTCCATTGCTCCTGCAAGGAAAAATCTAACTAATGCTCTTGCATCTTTGTTTGTAAGTGGGAAGGCTCTTAATTTATCTTCAAAAGTTTTCCATTCAGTTTGAGAATAAACAAATAAACATCCATCTAATCCTTTTGTTACTACAAACTTTTCTCCTATGTCTTCTTTTAATTTAGAAGGCATTATTAGTCTACCTTTTGTATCTATTGAATGTTCATATTCGCCTATTAACAACCGTTTCACCTCTTTTTTAGTGGTCATTCCACTTTCTACCACTTTCCTCCACTTCGATATGATTTTACACCATACTTATTCACAATGCAATAGTTTTTTTAAAATTTTTTTAAAAATTTTTTAAAAATAAAAAGCAGAAAACGAAATTTTCGTTTCCTGCTTTTATTATTTTTCTTTATTCAAATATTTTTGCAAATTCTTCTCCTGTTATTTTTTCTTTTTCTAATAATACTCCTGCTACTGAATGTAGTTTATCCATATTGTTTATTAGAATTTCTCTTGCTCTCATATATGCTTTATCAATTATTGATTTTACTTCTATATCTATTTTTGCTGCCGTTTCTTCACTAAAGTTTCTTGTTTGTGTGAAGTCTCTTCCTAGGAATACTTCTTCTTGACCAGAACCAAATGTTATTGTTCCTAAGTTATCGCTCATACCATATTTTGTAACCATATCTCTTGCGATTTTAGTTGCTCTTTCAATATCGTTGCTTGCTCCTGTTGATATATCTCCTAGTACTAAACTTTCTGCAACTCTACCACCTAATAATGATACAATTGATTCTTCCATTTCAGATTTTGCCATGTAGTTTTTATCTTCATCTGGTCTATACATTGTGTATCCACCAGCCATTCCTCTTGGAATTATTGATATTTCATGAACAGTGTCTTGTGTTGGCAAGAATTTGCTTACTACTGCATGACCTGCTTCATGGTAAGCTGTTAATTTATTTTCTTTTTCACTTCTTACCCTGCTTTTCTTTTCTGGTCCCATTGTGACTTTTACCATTGCATCTTCTACTTCTTGCATTCCTATTTCATGTTTATCTCTTCTTGCTGCAAGTAATGCTGCTTCGTTTAATACGTTTTCTAAGTCTGCTCCTGCAAATCCTGCTGTATTTTTAGCAATTATTTTTAAGTCTACATCATCAGCAAGTCTTTTCTTTCTAGCATGAACTTCTAGTATTTCTTCTCTTGCTCTTACGTCTGGTGCTGGAACTACTATTTGTCTATCAAATCTTCCTGGTCTTAATAATGCTTTATCCAATACATCTGGTCTGTTTGTTGCTGCTAAAACTATAACGCCTTCATTTGTTCCAAATCCATCCATTTCAACTAATAATTGATTTAATGTTTGTTCTCTTTCATCATGTCCTCCGCCAAGTCCTGCACCTCTTTGACGTCCTACTGCATCAATTTCATCTATAAATATAATACATGGTGCATTTCTTTTAGCTTGTTCAAATAAATCTCTAACTCTTGAAGCACCAACACCAACAAACATTTCGACAAAGTCTGAACCACTTATTATAAAGAATGGTACTCCTGCTTCTCCTGCAACTGCTTTTGCTAGTAATGTTTTACCTGTTCCTGGGTGTCCTACAAGTAATACTCCTTTTGGTATTCTTGCTCCCATATCTGTAAATTTCTTTGGTGATTTTAAGAATTCAACAATTTCTTGTAATTCTTCTTTTTCTTCATCTACACCTGCAACATCTTTAAATGTTATTTTTGTTTTTTCTGTTCCGCCCATCATTCTAGCTCTGCTTTTGCCAAATGACATTGTTTTGTTTCCACCATTTTGTGTATTGCCCATAAACAACATCCAAAATAGTAAAAATACTATAATTATTGCAAATGGTGAAAGTAGTCCTAATATTGTAACAAAAATAGATTCAGATGCTTGTTTTAAAGTTATATTTCCTGCTACCAAGTATTCATTAATTTCATCCATAAAACTATTTAAGCTTGGTATATTTACTTCTTTTTGTGTATTAGAATTTTTTAGTGTTACATATGCCGCATCTCCTTTTGCATTTAATTCTATTGTTTCTACTGTTCCATTATTAATTGCAACTAATAGTTCAGAATATTCCATCTTTGTTTCTGAATTTTCCATTACAGCAGAAACTACAACAATAAATATTATTCCTATAATTAACCACATGGCTAATGTTTTTAATCCATTTTTCATATATTATCTCCTTTTTTAGGTAGGTCTAAGAACCCGACCCTCCACAATTCTTTAATATATATAACACATGAACATTATTTTTTCAATACTTTTTTCCAAAGTTTTTTTGCTACACTTAGCTTGTCTCAAGGCTTTTCTTACGGAAACCTACTTTAAGCTTATAAAATAAATTTTTTTATTTTTTGTTACAATTTTTATATTTTTAGTTGGTGTTAAATATTTATTTCCTATATTATTGTTACATAATTTTATTATTTCATCTATATTAACTTTTTCTATCCCTATGGTATTTCCAACTACTTTGCTAATAGTATATAGTATTACCCTTCTTTTTATTACTAATTCTAGGTTATTAAATTTTTTTAGGTCTAATGTAATTTGATTTTGAGAATTTGCTTCATAGTGTGAACTACTAATATTCTCCTCTGCAAGAATCTCATTAAAAGTTTGTTCTGCTATTTTTTCCATATATTCATTTTCTTCTGTTGCTACTTCTGACAATCTGTTTATTGTTTTTAAAAAATTTGGATTAAATTCTTTTTGGATATATGGAATCAAGTCATTTCTTACTTTATTTCTTTTATATATGCTTTCTAAATTTGTTTTATCTATTTTAGGTTTCAAATTATTTTTTGCACAATATTCTTCTATATCTTTTCTTTCAGTTTCTATTAGTGGTCTTATATATTTATTATCTCTTATTGGTTCAATCCCTTTTAACCCAGAAAGTCCGCTTCCTCTTAAAATATTAAGTAACACCGTCTCTGCTTTATCATTACTATTATGTGCTGTTACAATTTTATTTGCTGAAACCTTTTTAGCTATCTCATCAAAAAAGCTATATCTAATGATTCTCCCTGCTTCTTCTGTTCCTATTTTGCACTTTTTAGCGTATTCTATAACATCTATTTTTTTTACAAAACAATCTACACCTATTTTCTCACAAAATTCTTGAACATATTTTGTTTCACTATCTGCTTCTTCTCTTATCATATGATTAATATGTGCAACATAAATTTGAATTTTAAGTTTTTCTTTTAACGAATTTAGCACATGTAAAATACATATAGAGTCTGGACCACCAGATACTCCTATTACAATTCTATCATTTTCATTTATTAATTTATATTTTTTTATACAATTATATACCTGTTCTTCCACAGTTTCTTTATTTGTTCCTCTAATCATTCTTCCTCCAAAAAACTCCACTAAATTATAGCATTTTACGTCTATTTAGTCAAATAATTTGCTATTTTATGTTAAATGTGGTATAATATGTTTATCTTGATTTAGCATTCCTTTCTAGTTTTTACATCTGGGGAAGGCATCAAGAAATATTTTTCTGAAGGAGATCATTGTTATGATCATCAAGTTTGCCACTACCACCATCGATCCTCGTAATGAGGAACTGACCTACTGGTTCTCTATCCGGTTGCCTGGATACGAGTACACCAGCATCGACGTTGGCCTCTCTCGTGAAGGAGCATTGACCAACGCTTCTCGGAACTTTCTGGATCTGGAAAAGCAGGTTCAGGAAAAAGCATTGACTGAATTGCAGTCCATGTTGCCCAAGGTGGTGTGAGAAAAACCCCCTAGCATTGCTGGGGGGTTTTCTTTTTATTATTTTATAACTAGCACATACTCTAGATTTTTAAAATCTACTTTTGTTTCTAATATTGCATATCTTTCAGTTACATTTTTTGTCTCTATTATTTCTTTTATTGTTCCTATTGTTATTCCTTTTGGATATATTCCTCCTAGACCAGATGTTTCCACTGTATCGCCTATGACCAGCTCATCTTCTGCTTGTAGTGTATATACTTTCAATTCTTTGTCTGAATCTACTTGTCCTCTTACTACTACATTTGTTCTTGATGAACTTGTTAATCCACTTACACCACTTGCAGCATCTATTATAGGTTGAACTTTTGCAGTACTACTTGTTGCAGAAATTACATGACCAACTAAGCCTTCTTCTCCTATAACCGCCATATTAGCAGCTACTCCTTGGTCTGTTCCAACATTTATAATAAACACATCACTTAAATTGCTAATATTTTTATTTATTATATATGCCCCTACAGTTGTGTATTCTGAATATTTTTCTGCTAAATTCACATATTCCCTTAAAATTTCATTTTCTGATTTTATTAATTGTAATCCATTTAATTGATTTTTTAGTTCTTCATTTTGTTTTTTCAATTCTTCATTTTCTAATTTTAATGCATCTATATTTTCAAAGAAACTATCATTTTTTGCAATTTTGTTTTTTAAATATACTAGTCCATTTTGAAATGGTGTTACAATTTTATTAAAAATATTTTCTACTTTAGAAAATTTATTTACATTACCATTCGTAGTAATTACTAGTATTATTAAAATGCCAATTATTACAATTATTCCTACTAATCCATTTTTTTTATTTTTATACATATTCATTCCTCTTAGTTTTAAATAAATTTATAATAATTTATCTTCTTTTGCGGGAATTTGTTAAAATCTCTTTTAATCTTTCTAAGTCTTCTAATGTTTTTCCTGTTCCTCTTACTACACATTCTAATGGATTTTCTGCTATATATACTGGCATTCCTGTTGCTGTGCTTATTAATTTATCTAGGTTTTTTATTAATGCTCCGCCTCCTGCCAGCACTATTCCTTTTTCTACTATATCTGATGCAAGTTCTGGTGGTGTTTTTTCTAATGTAAGTTTTACAACTTCTACTATTTCATATATAGATTCTCTTATTGCTTCTTCCACTTGTGATGATGTTATTATTGCATCTCTTGGCAATCCTGTTGCTAAATCTCTTCCTTTTATTTGCATACTTAATTCTGTTACAAGTGGTGTAGCACATCCGATTTCTTTTTTTACTTCTTCAGCTGTTGTTTCCCCTATGGCAAGTCCCATTTCTCTTTTTACATAATTTACTATATCTTCGTCTAATTCGTCTCCTGCAATTCTTAAAGAATTGCTTACTACAATTCCTCCTAGAGAAATAACTGCCACTTCTGTTGTTCCTCCACCAATATCAACAATTATATTTCCTGATGGCTCTGCTACTTCTAAATTTGCTCCAATAGCTGCTGCCATTGGTTCCTCTATTAAAAATACTTCTTTAGCTCCTGCCCTTAAAACAGATTCTTCTACTGCTCTTTCTTCAACTTCTGTAATGCCAGATGGCACACCAACAACTACTCTAGGTCTTCCAGCATTATATCTTTGGCATACTTTTGATACTATGTTTTTTAACAATAATTGAGTTGCTGTAAAATCTGCAATTACTCCATCTTTTAATGGTCTTACTGCTTTAATACTTTCTGGTGTTCTTCCAAGCATTCCCTTTGCTTCGTGTCCTGTTGCTAATATCTCATTTGTTTGTCTATCTATTGCAACAACAGATGGCTCATTTAATATTATTCCTTTTCCTTTTAGCATTACTAAAATATTGGCTGTTCCTAGGTCAATTCCGATGTCTTTTCCTTTAAAACTAAATAAATTCATATTCTTCTCAATCCTTTCTTAAAATGCTCTCATATGTTCCATCTCCAATAACTATATGGTCTAGCAAGTCTATTCCTATTATTTGTGCAGATTCATATAATCTTTCTGTTAGATTAAAATCGCTTTTACTAGGGCGTGCATCTCCACTTGGATGATTATGAACAAGAATTATCTTTGGTGCCTGAATTTTTATTGCTTCTGATAAAACATCTTTTGGTTCTAAACATGCAAAATTTGCCCCACCCAGAGAAATGTTAATAATTTTTTGAACTATGTTTTTGCTATTTAATAATATTACTTTTGCTATTTCTCTTTTTTCATATTTCATTTCTGGCATTAGCAAATCTGCAACATCTTTGGCACTTTTTATTTTTATTTTATTATCAATTGGTCTTGCAATTCTTTTGGTAAGTTCTGCTACTGCTTTTAATTGTATTGCTTTTACCTTACCTATTCCTTTTATTTTCATAAAATCTTCTATTGATAAGTCAGTTAAAAATCTCAAATTATTACCATTTTGCATTTTTAATATCTCTTGTGCTATTGTAACAACTGTTTTTTCTTTTGTACCTGTCTTTATTATTATAGCCAATAATTCTGCATTTGATAATTTTTCGGCTCCATAAAGTTCCAATTTTTCATATGGTCTTTCTGATAGGGGTAATTCTTTCATTTTCATATAAAATTCCTTTCTTTACCCCCAATTTGCCCTATTTATATATTGAAAATTTGTCAGCCGTTTTGTATATTTTATAAAAGATTAAATTTGACAGTCCTTTGAGACGGGGGAAGACCCGCGTACGCCTTGGAGAATTTAATTTTTTAGGAAATCATACAAAAGGTAGGCTGACCATTATCAATTTACTATATCTTTCTATATATAAATATAGCAAGTGCCATTCCTATTATGCTTGCAATATTTATTTTAAACATTAATCCAAATGTTACTTTTATAACACTTAAATCTAATTCAATAGGTGATGATATTCCAAAGCTTTCTCCATAAGATAGCCACCATAGCCAGTCCACCTTTGAAGCTATTTCTCCAAGTAATCCACCTATTACTAATCCTGATAGTAAAAATATCATTAAAATCCATATATTTTTTTCTCTTGTTGCCATTTTTTATTCCTCCTATGTGGTTCAATTTACTCCGTATATTATATATTGATTTTTACAATTTTTCAACCTTTATTTAAGTTTTATTTTGTAACCATATTATTTTGTTTTAATAAAATATAATAAATAATTACCAAATTTTTGTCATTTATATTTTTATTGAAAGATGTTATAATTATGTTAATTGGAGGCATATTATGCAGATTGAAAAAATTAATGAAAATCAATTAGAGGTTACTCTGAATTTAGAAG
>USOV01000023.1 GCA_900556455.1 uncultured Clostridium sp.
TCATATTAAAATGCTATAATAATTTTTTGAAAATAGCTAATACAAATTACAATTTATCTTTTTGAATATAATAATTCTGCTATTTTGGGAGGCACGTACTCGTCTATTGGTTTGTTATAATTGTACAATTCCATTACAAAGCTTGATGATAAATATCCTAATTCTCCTGCTCTAAAGTAACATGTGTCTATTCCAGCCATTTTTTCATTCATTTCTGATATATTTTCTTCATATTGATAGTCTGTACCATTTCTTAACCCTCTTATTAATATGTCTGCTCCTTGTTTCTTTGCTTCATCTACTGTTAGCCCTTCATATAAAGTAACTTCTACATTTTCGAGTCCCATTTCTTTTATTGTTTCTTCTATTGCTTTTCTCATTTGTTCTTTATCTATCCTTGCTGTTTTGTCACTGTTATAACCTATTCCTATTATTACTTTTTTAAAACATTTTGCTGTTTTTTTTACTATTTGCAAGTGGCCATTTGTGAATGGGTCAAATGAGCCTGCATAAAATCCTACCATTAAAATTCCTCCTTTAACTCTTCAAATATTTGGTCTTTGGTTTTGTTTGGTATATATTCATAGACATTTTTCTTTGGGTTAAATGCACATATTGTTTTGTATGGGCAATATTCACATGTGGATTTTTTTTGTTTTTGATTATATGTTGGTTTTATCTCTATTCGCCCACTTAGTATTTCGTTTGCTATTTGTTTTATTAATTTTTTTATTTTCTTTTGAAGGCTTGTAAATTCTTCTTTTGTGAGAACACTTGACCTAGTTCCACTTACATTTCCACTTTTGTCTAATGTTACTGGTATAATTTTAGATGCACCTGTTTCTAGGTTATTATCCATCATTTTTATTACTTTTATATCAGATAAAATTAGTCCCTTCATTCTAAATGCTTTTCTTATTTCTTCTTCTATCTCCTCATCTGATAGATTTCTGTTTTTAGAAATTATGGGTTCAATTAAATTAAAGTAAAGCATTCCTGCTGGTTCTTTATTTGTTTTTTCAGACATAATATCGACATATGTCAATAGCTGAATTTGCAAACCTGTTACCATTTTGTTTAAATCTAGGCTTTTACTAGAAGATTTATAATCTATTATTCTTATAAAACTTCCTTCTTCATTTTCTGCCACATCTATTCTATCTATTTTTCCTACAACTTCAATATTATCTATTGTTTTACTAAACTCCACTTCATTCCCTAGAACATTGAAATCACTATTTTGCATTTGGTAAACAATATAGTAAATTGATTCTGCAATTACTTTTTTTAATCTATTTGTAAGAATAATGAATTTAGGTGAGCTTGTAAATATTGCATTTTTCTTCAAATTCAATTTTTGTTCAATTATACTATAAACAACTGCTTTTATCTCTTCTTTATTTAAATTTCTTAAATCTTCTTCTCTTACCTCTTCAAAAAAAGTATCAACAACATCGTGCATAAATGTGCCTGTATCAATTGATTTTATTTTAAATTCATCTGCCTCTTTTAATTTTAAGCCATATTTTAAATGAAAAGAAAATGGACATTCTTTATATTGCTCTAGTTTTGATATACTTGTTTTTAATTTTTTGCCATATAATTTTTCAATATTATCTTGGCTTATAGTTTCTGCTTTATTTGTATAATCTAATCCTTTTAGTGCATTATCTAATTTATCTTTCCAATCATCATTTTTCTCATACCATTTGTAAACTTCAAACCAAATAGGGTCAATTTTTTCTCCATTTTTATACTCTCTTAGATTATAAAGTAATTCATCAAAAGTGCTTTTGGGACTTGATACTTCTGTGCATTTTTTTACAACATCACTTTCTTCTTTTAATTCTGGGAACATTTTTTTAATTTTTGTTATGATTGCAGAACTTCTTAGAGATGCACCATCTTTATCTGCTGATGCATATGATAAAAATAGCTTTTCTTCTGCTGTTGTTAATGCTTTATATATATTAAACTCTTCGTCAAATAACATTTCTAGTGTTCCTTTTGCAAGTTCTAATCCTAGACCTTTTAAAATTTCTCTGTCTTTATCATTAAAAAAGCCTTCGTTTTTGTTTATACTAGGGAACACTCCATCATTCATTCCAAGTATAAAAACTGCTCTTACTTTATGAGTTCTAGACCTATCTACATCTCCTAATATGACCTGTTCTATTGTTTGAGGAATACTTCCTAATTCTCTATAATTTAGTCCAGTTTTTAATATTTCACTATATTTTTCAAAAGTAATTTTCTCTTCTTTAAAAAATACCACTATTTCGTCTAACACACTTATTAAATTTTCTACACTTAATTTATAATCACTTGCAAGTCTTAGCTCTCCGTTTTTTTCTAAAACTGATATTTTTTCATTAAGTTTGCTATAGAAATTATTTTCTTCAAGAAAATTATAAATTTCTTTGCTTATTTCATAAGCTGTGTTTTTATTGTTTAATTTTTCTCTAAATTTCAATAATGGTTCAACTATTTTTTTTCTTATTGCATTTATTTGTTCTAATTCTTCATTATCTTCTCCAAGTTTCCACTCTTCCTTGTATTTTTTTAGTCCTCTTATTCCCCATTTTTTTATATAGTTTTCTATTATATATATTTCTTGTTTTTCTATATTGCAAAATCCTAGTTTTATGTAGCTAAGTACCGCCTCTGCAGACCAGTTTTTTGCATATATTTCTAATATTGCTAAAACATATTTAACTCCAATATTTTGAGATAATTCATCTTTTCCATCTATATATATTGGTATCCCATATTTATTAAATACTGCTTTTGCAATACTTTCTATATTTTCAATATTTTTTGTAATTATTGATATATCTCTATATTTATACCCTTCATCTCTTACTAATTTAATTATTTGTTTTGCAACATGTTCTATCTCCGAATATGGATTTGCTGCTAAAAATAGTTTTATATTTTCAAGGTTTTTATTATATTTTTTATATGAATTAGCATAAATGTTTTGTTCTAGGTGTTTTAATTCTTCATTTTTAAATCTATGTGTATTTTCTAATATTACAGGATTTTCTATTTTTATTTTCTCTTCTTCTGCAATTTTGATTAATTTGTCTAATACTTTTTTATTTGGAGAAAATATGCTTGTTTCTAATTTTATATTAGTAAAAACTTCTTCTGAATCTATACAAGATGTTATAGTCATTTTTTTTGTCTTTTTCATTAGGCTTCGTATTATTTCGTATTCTTGATGGGTAAATCCTGCGAACTCATCTATGTATATATAGCTGTTATCAAACATTTGGCTTTTTTCTAAATTTTTAGCAAGTTTCGTTAGTTTATCATCTTCATCAATATATTCATTTTGTAATTTATTTTCATATTCTAAATAAATTTTTTTCATGTCTTGAAGTTTTAGTTTTAGGTTTATATCTTCAATATTTTCAAGGTTCTTGTCTATATCTTCTACTTTTATGCCATGTTTTTTAAATTCTGTTATTCCTTTAATTGCTAGTTCCAGGCTCTCATTAGAATTCCCTAAAAATGTAAAGTCTTGTTTGTTTTCTTTTAATGCAAAAAACATAAGCATTGCTTTGCTTGATTTCGTGATTTGTTTTTCACTTTTTCCTCCAATTTCTGCATTTATTCTATCTGCCATACGATTAAATGTTAGTACTTCTGCATTTATTACTGCTTGATTTCCAATTGCTTCTAGTAATTTTTTTTCTGCCATATATGAGAATTGCTCTGGAGTAATTATATATATTTTATTTTGCGCTTTTATATTTTCTTTTATTTCTTGAAAGCAGTAATTTGATTTTCCGGTTCCTGCTCGTCCATAAATTAATCGTAAACTCATATACTCTCCTTAATTTCTATATCTAAATTCGTCTATGCGGTTTCTCGCCTCCAATAAAATAAGTATTGTTGTGCGATTCCGGCTAAATTAGCATATTTGGTTTTTGCTAATTCTTCTATTTCTCTTTTATTTACCTTGGTTTCGTCTTCGTTTTTTATGTATAAGTCATTCATTACACGTCTTACCCATACATCTATTGGGAAAACTTCAAATCTTTTTAATCCAAATAGTAAAATACAATCTGCAACTTTTGGTCCAACTCCTGGTAGTGTTTCTAGCATTTCTCTTATTTTATTTGTATCTTCTATTTGTGCTATTTTGTTTAAATCAATTTCTCCCTGCTTTATTTTTTGTGTTGTTTCATACACACGTTTATCTCTAAAACCTAAACCTAATTTTCTTAAGTCTTCTACACTTGCTTTTGAAAGTTCTTCTGCTGTTGGAAATGTATAATAAGCTTTTCCTAGGTATTCAACTTTTTTTCCATATTGTTTTGAAATTCTTTCTATTATTCCTTTAATTCTTGGAATGTTATTATTTGCTGAAATTATAAATGATATTAAAACTTCCCATAAATCTTGGTTTAGTATCCTTATTCCGTTTCCAAATTTAATACTTTCTTCTAAATATTCATCTACTTTACTTAATGTTTCTTTTATTTTGGCATAATCTGTATCAAAATCGAAATAATCTTTTACAACTTGTTCAATGTTTCCATTACATATTCCTTTAAATTTTATTTTACCATTATCTTCTTTTACATTTAATACATTATTTTTAAAAACACCTGTGTAACTTCCATCCGTCTCTTTATTCCATCTAAAACACTGCCCACATTCAAAAATGTGTACTAAATTAAATGAATCATTTTTTTCTATTTCAAAAGATTGCTCCATCTATTTCACCACAATTATTGTACCATATTTATTCAGAAAAATCATCTTTTTGTCGAATTAATTTTTTTCTTGTAAATTGTTTACTATTTTCATGTTGTTGTGCTATAATAGGTACGTATTTTTTATAAAAGGATGTGTTTTTATGGCAGAGTTAAGATTTATTCAAGATTTTCCTGCAAAAGGAGTTAGATTTATTGATATATCTCCAAAACTTACGGACAAAGATGATTTTAAAGCAATTATTGATGAAATGACTTCTAAAGTTCCTGCAAGTGTAGATTATATAATTGCACCAGAATCTAGAGGTTATATTTTTGGTACAGCTATGGCTGTTGCTTTAGGTTTAGGTTTTGTTCCTATTAGAAAACCCGGTAAACTTCCAGATGATTTGGTATTAACAGTTGAGTATGAAAAAGAGTATGGCAAAGATAAACTTTGTCTTCCTAAGAATGAAAATTATGAAGGCAAAAATTTCTACTTTGTTGACGATGTTTTAGCTACAGGTGGAACTCTAAATGCAGCAAAAGAATTAGTAAAAAAAGCTGGTGGAAATTTTGTTGGAGCTGGGGTTTATATTAATATCAAAGCTTTGAATAATCTTAAAATAAATACTGTAGAGAATTTATAGAATATTGGAAAGGCGGTTAAGCATCGCCTTTTTATAATATATTACAATTTAGGAGGTTTTTATGAAAGATGTAATGGTTTATTTTTTATTATTTATAATTTATGCTTTTTGTGGTTGGGCTCTTGAAGTTTTAGGCAAATTAATTGAAAAGAAAAGATTTATAAACAGAGGTTTTTTAATTGGTCCATATTGCCCTATTTATGGTTTTGGAGCCTTGGCCATAACCTTTTTATTAAAAAGATACTCAGATGATGCTATTACTCTCTTTCTAATGGCAATTCTTGTATGTGGAGTGTTAGAGTATTTTACAAGTTATATTATGGAAAAGCTTTTTAAAGCTAGATGGTGGGATTATAGCCAAAGGAAATTTAATATTAATGGTAGGGTTTGTTTAAATACAATCATTCCTTTTGGATTACTTGGACTATTCATTACATATATTTCAAATCCATTCTTTTTAGATATACTAAATAAATTACCATTTACTTGGCTTGTAATTCTATCTTCTTGTTTGTTTGTGATTTTTATTATAGATAATATTTTATCTTTTAACATTATATCTACTGTAAGAACTACAACTAAAGGTTTATATAAAGAATTGGATAATACTGAAGAAATTACTAAGAAAGTTAAAGAAATCTTGCTTTCTAAATCTGCTTTGCATAGACGTTTAATTAATGCTTTCCCAAAATTAGAGTCTATTAAGGCAAAAATTAAAGAAAATACTAGGAAAATAAAGGAAAATACGGAGAAAATAAAAGATAATCTTGAGCAAAGATTTAAATAAAAATTGTAGGGGCGCCGTGGGCGGCGCCCCTACAATTTTTAGCTTAATTTTATTATTGCGTGTAATGTGCTTAGGTCTTCGCTTTTGATAACTACTATATGTTCATTATTTTCACATTTGTACAAACATTTTATTTTGTCTTTATATTTTATTTCTTTTTTGTACATTATTTCTATATTATTAAAAATGTTGTTTTGATAAACTTCTTCTGGTAGGCTTTCTATTGCATAGTCTAAGTAGTATAAATTATTCAAATGATTATTTGTATCTATTTTTGTTCTTCCTATTGTTTCTTCATATGCTAGTTCTAACCCTTCTGGTTCTTTTAGTTTGTCTATTACTTCTTCTTTGAAAACAGGTCTATTATTTTCACCATATTTTGCTTTTAATTCAGGTGGTACTCTTATAATTTTTTCAGTTTCAGAATTTACATATACCCATTTTGAAGTTGCAATTGCCACTAATTTCTCCCCATTATATATTTCAAACTCACGCCAAGAATAGCACTTTTCCATCTTCCTTGGCCATGTGCTAATTTTTAATTTATCTTCACATTTTGGTCTATCAAATACTCTTACTTTCCAGTTTAACAGTAACCAAGCTGTATGTGTTTCTGGTTTATTGTTTAAACCATCTCCTACACTATCCGCATGGCATACTGCTACATCCTGCATATAGTTTATAATTGCTTGATTGCTTAGTTTATTTGTTCTATCAACATCTAGATATTTAACAATTTCTTCTTTACTATATACTTCCATCATTTTCTCCTTTTTTAACAATATGGTCTATCTATTTCAATAACATAATAATATTTTTCTTCTGATTTAATATTATTGTTTAAATATTCTCTTATATTTTCAGCTGTATAGTCTTTTTCATATGGAACTACGCAATCAAATAAAATATTAGTATGAGTAGTTCCTTCAACTATTCTAAAGTCATGAATTTCCAAAGAATTATCTAATTTATGTATTGTACTTACTATTAATTGTTTTAGTTTATCTACTTTTTCATTTCCAAGTACTACTGGGTCCATATGTATGGTTAAACTTATTCCTAAATTTTCTCTAAAGTCATTTTCAATATTATCCATTAAATCGTGAGCTTTCAACATATCCATTTTAGAATCTATTTCTACATGTACTGTTACAAAATCATTGTGAACTCCATAATTATGAATTACCAAATCATGTATTCCCTGTACATAATCATATGATAAAATTCTTTGTGTAATCTCGTTTACTTGTTCTTTTGTTGGAATTATTCCTATTATTGGTTCTAACACTTCTTTAACCATTTGTAGTGAGCTACCAATTACAAATAGGGAAACTACTAATCCTAAATATCCATCTATATTAATATTAAATTTCTTCATAATTATCATGGATATTAATATTGTTGTTGTTGAAATTATATCATTTCTTGTATCTACTGCACTTGTTTTTAAAGTGTTAGATTCTATTGTTTTTGAGAAATCCAAGTATACAAACATTTGGCATGCTTTTCCAACAATTGCTATAAATAATATTAAAAATGTTGTATTGTTTATAACTAATTCTTCTGGATGTATTATTTTAGTTATTGATTCTTTTGCAAATATTAATCCCATTATTAGCATTAGAATTGCAATTGCAAAACCTGAAACATACTCATACCTTGCATAGCCATATGGATGTTCATGGTTTGGTTTTTTGCTTGCTAGTTTAAATCCTATTATTGTAAGTATTGAGGATAGCATATCTGATAAGTTGTTTACTGCATCTGCCATAATACTTACACTGTTTGAAATAAATCCAATAATTAGCTTGATAATTCCTAGAATTAAGTTTGATATTATTCCAAATATCCCCGCTACTTTTCCATATTTGTTTCTTACTTTTGGATTTTCTATGTCTTTATAGTTTTTTATAAATATTTGCTTTAACATCTTCTCTCCTTATTTTGCATTCTGCCCATTCTCTGTGTTGGGCTAGCATGATGCTATAAATATAAGGCACGAAATTCGTGCCCTTTCTAAATTATTTTAATAATTTTCTGCTTTGATTTCAAAATATGCTCTTGGGTGTTCACATACTGGGCAAATTTCTGGTGCTTTTGTTCCAACTACTATATGTCCACAGTTTCTACATTTCCATATTTTAACTTCTCCAGCTTCAAATACTGTTCCATTTTCTACACTTGCTAATAATTTTTTATATCTTTCTTCATGTTCTTTTTCTATTTTTCCTACTGCCTCAAATAGATATGCAATTCTGTCAAATCCTTCTTCTTTAGCTTCTTTAGCCATTCTTGCATACATATCTGTCCATTCGTAATTTTCTCCTGCTGCTGCATCTGCTAAATTTTCTACAGTTGTTAGAACTGCTCCTCCATGTAATAATTTGAACCATAGTTTTGCATGCTCTTTTTCATTATCTGCTGTTTCTTGGAATATTGCTGCTATTTGTTCATATCCATCTTTTTTTGCTTTGCTTGCATAATATGTATATTTATTTCTTGCTTGAGACTCTCCTGCAAATGCCTCCATTAAATTTTTCTCTGTTTTAGATCCTTTTAATTCCATTGCTAATACCTCCATTAATAAAAGTTTTGTTATTATTCTATCATAAAAAGAATAAAAATCAAGTTTTTTAAATTAAATAAATACATAATTTTTTATGAATATTTTCTTATTTTCTATGCTTTTTTTATTTTTTATGTTATAATTCTTATGTATTTTTTTAAGAAAGAAGTGATTTTATGTCTAAATCTAAAGTTGATGTTGTTTTAGGAGCTTTTTACGGAGATGAAGGAAAAGGAAAAATTATTGATTATCTTTCTGGCTCAGCAGATGTTTCTGTTCGTTGTACTGGTGGAAATAATGCCGGACATACTGTTACAGTTAAGGGTGTAAAATATGCCTTTCATTTAATTCCTTCTGGTATTTTAAACAAAGGTACTATTGCGGTTATTGGTAATGGTGTTGTTATTGACCCTAAAGTTCTTATTGAGGAGATTGAAATGCTAAAAAGTTTAGGGCATCCTGTAGATAATTTATATATTAGTGATTTGGCTCATGTTATTATGCCATACCACATTGAAATGGATAAATTATTAGAACTAAACCGCGGAAAGAACAAAATAGGTACAACTGCGCGTGGTATTGGTCCTACTTATTGTGATAAATACGAAAGATCAGGTATTAGGATAAGAGAATTAGTTGGTCCTGATTTCAGAAAAATTGCAACAAGAAATATAAATGCTAAAAATCATTTATTTGAATCTTACAATTATCCTACTATAGATTTAGAAAAAACTATTGCTGAATATGAAGAATATGCAAAATATTTAAAACCATATGTTAAAGATACTGTATTATTCTTACATAATTCTATTAATGAAGGTAAAAAGGTTCTTTGCGAAGGTGCACAAGCCACTTTATTAGACATTGATTTTGGAAGTTATCCATATGTTACTTCTTCTAATCCAACTATTGGTGGTATTTGCACTGGTTCTGGAATTTCTGCTAAAGATATCGGTGAAGTTTATGGAGTTATAAAAGCTTATTCTTCTAGAGTTGGAGAAGGTCCATATATTACTGAACAAATAAATGAAATTGGTGATACTATAAGAGAACTAGGTCATGAATATGGAACAACTACAAAGCGTCCAAGGAGATGTGGATGGCTTGATCTTGTTGCTTTAAAATATGCTGCAATGGTAAATGGTATGACTGGTCTTGCAGTAAACCACTTAGATACAGTTGGAAAACTAGATAAAATTAAACTTTGTGTTGCTTATAACCACAAAGGTGATATAAATATGAATTTTTCTACAGATATTCACTATTTAGCTGATTGTGAACCTGTGTATGAAGAATTTGATGGTAATTTTGGTGATATTTCTAATGTTAAATCTAAAGAAGATTTACCAGAAAATGCAAGAAAATATATAGAAAGAATTGAAACTTTAGTTGATGTTCCTGTTAAATTTATTGGAACTGGTGCTGGAAGAGAAAATATGATTATTGTAAAATAGGAGGTTTTATGGAAGAATTATTATGTATTTCTCCTATTGACGGAAGATACCACAACACTACTGAAAAGTTAAATGAATATTTTTCTGAATATGCTTTAATTAAATATAGAGTTGTTATTGAAATTAAATGGCTTTTAAAATTAAATGAGGTGATAAGTATTAACTTTTCACTTGCTCAGATAAATGCTTTAAATAGTATTATTGCTAATTTTAATATTTGCGAAGCTAAAAAAGTAAAAGAAATTGAAGCTATAACAAAACACGATGTTAAAGCTGTTGAATATTATTTAAGAGATAAATTTGATAGTTTAGGATTATCAGATTTTAAAAATTATATCCATTTCGGGTGTACTTCTGAAGATATTAATAATTTAGCTTATGGATTAATGATAAAAAATAGTTTATATAATGTATTTATTCCAAGTGCTGAGGACTTAATTAATACTGTTGCAAATAAAGCCAAAAAGTATAGAAATATTCCAATGCTTGCCCATACTCATGGACAGCCAGCAACGCCAACAACTGTTGGTAAAGAACTTGCAGTCTTTGTTTATAGATGGCAAAGTATTTTAAAATTACTTAAAACTATAAATTTAAGGGGAAAATTTAGTGGAGCTGTTGGAAACTTTAATGCTCACGTTGTAGCTTTTCCAAATTTAGATTGGATTAAAATCGGAAAAGAATTTGTAGAAAGTTTAGGTTTAGAATTTAACCCACTTACTACTCAAATAGAGTCTCATGATATTATTTGTGTAATTTTTAATTATATAAAATCTTTTAATAATATAACAATGGACTTTAACTCAGATATGTGGATTTATATTAGTTATAACTACTTTAATCAATCCGTTGTAAAAACAGAAGTTGGTTCTTCTGTTATGCCACATAAGGTAAACCCTATTAATCACGAAAATTCTATGGCAAATATTCGTATAGCAAATTCTATATTTACTGCACTTTGCGAGAATTTACCAATTTCAAGAATGCAAAGAGATTTAAGCGATTCCTCTGCTTTAAGAAATATTGGAGTTGGGTTTGCACACAGTTTAGTTTCAATTAATCAAAGTATAATTGGTTTTAATAAACTTACTCCAAATGAGAAAACTTTAAGTGAAAACTTAAATTCAAATGTTGCTGTAATATCAGAAGCTATACAAACTGTTCTTAGAAAGAACGGATATACAAATGCTTATGAATTGCTAAAAGAATTAACTAGAGGTAGAGAAATTACCCTTCAAGATATCCAAAGTTTTATGAGAGGCTTAGATATACCAAATGAAGATAAAGAAAATTTACTAAACCTAACGCCTTCTAATTATTTAGGTTTAGCAGATAACTTAGTAGATTTTATTTAACATAAAAAGGACGAAACCCATTAGCAAAGCTTTTTGCTAGTGGGTTTTGTTTTTTTACGAGGTTAGTATATAAACCTCTATATCGTTTTTCCATTAAAAACCATCAATAATTTTATTTCCCAGTTTATGGCTAAAATTATTAATGCTAAGTATAAATATATTTTTATATTTTTTATAAAAAATTTATTTTCTTTTTTTAGAATTTTTGCTATTCCTTCTGTTATTAAATACCAAAAATCTGTTACAACTAAATATAATATAATTGGATTATAATAAATTGATTTTAATATTTTCCCATGGTATAAGCTATATACTGCTCTTGTTGCACCACATCCAGGGCAATATATTCCAAAAGTTTTATATACAGCACATTCTGGTATTTTTATGAATTTATCCAGATATATAATATAAAATGTGGCTAGAAATATAATAATTAAAGTACCTATAAAAATACAAATGTATGTCCAGTCTTTTTGATTTTTTCCCATTTCTTCTCCTGTTTTTTATAAAAAATCCGCCGCATCTCATAGGAGTAGGATATTTTTTCTCCAAGTATTTGAAAGAAAAGTATTACTCCTTAGTGCGGCTACTTTAACTCAATAAATAAAAATTATAGTAATTTACTAACTTTTATTTTATTATTTTGATGTTTCCTAATAATGGAATTGGTTTTTCTTCTTCATTGATTGCTGCAATAAATCCTATAAACCAACATACTATCATGAAAATTCCCCAAATCCATCCAATGCATGGTATTACTGAGAATAATGAGAATAGCATTATAACTAGTGCTTGGTTTACATGAAATTTTGCTCCTTCTTTATCTCCTGCTAGAAGTGCTATAAGCCATCCTATCCATGTTAAATAAGCTATAATTCCTGTTGTTTTTTTATCCATATTAATTCCTCCCTTTTATATTATATTTGTTTCTACATTTTTATTATATTATAAAATAGCTTTTTGTGCAATATTTTTATATTATTTTTCCTCCGCCTAGTACAACATCATCAATATAAAATACTATTGATTGACCTGGAGTTATTGCTCTTTGTGGCTGATTAAATACTACTTTTATTTTGCCTTCTTTTTCTGGGTGAATTGTACATTCCGCTTCTTTTGCAGCATATCTTATTTTTGCTTTTACTTCCATGGGACTTGTTATTTCATCCATTAATATTAAATTTATTTCATTTGCTATTGCCTCTTTTAAGAATATTTCTGGTTCTTCCCCAACTATTAATTCATTTTTTTCTGGATTAAATCCTTTTACAAATAGTGGAACTTCGTTTGAAATTCCAAGGCCTTTCCTTTGCCCAATTGTATATTTATAAAGTCCTTCATGTTTTCCTAAGATTTTTCCTTCAGTATTTACTATATTTCCAACCTTTGCTTTTAAATCAGAATTT
>USOV01000024.1 GCA_900556455.1 uncultured Clostridium sp.
AAAGAAAATACTAGATACAAAAACAAGAGAAAGATTAGCAGCAAGAGCAAAAAAAGAGTAAAAGTTATAAATTCAAACAAGATATAGGGGGCGCACTCTAGGGCGACCCCTATATGTATAAAGGATGATAAAATATGAGAACAATAGAACAAATAAAAGAAAAAGCTTTGAATGAACATATACCAATAATAATGGATGACACATTAGAAGTAGTAGGACAGGTTTTAAAAGAATTAAAACCAAATAAAATATTAGAAATAGGAACTGCTGTTGGCTATTCTGCTATTTGTTTTTCTAAATATTTGGCAGAAGGCGGTAGAATAGATACGATTGAAAGAGAAGAAGACCGAATAGCAGAAGCAAAAATAAATGTAAAAGACTTGAAATTAGAGCAAAAAATTAATATAATATCAGGAGATGCAGTAGAAATATTACCTACTTTAAATGAAAAATATGATGCAATTTTTATAGATGCAGCAAAAGGTAAATATCCGTTTTTCCTAAAAGAAGCAATAAGAATGCTATCAGATAATGGCATAATTATTGCAGATAACATTTTGTACAAAGGTTATACTTTAAGTGATTATAATAAACATAAACAAAGAACCGCAGTAAGAGGACTTAGGGAATATTTAAAAGAATTAGAAGAAAATGAAGATTTAGAAACTGAACTTTTAGAAGTAGGAGATGGATTGACAATTACAAGGAGAAAATAAATATGAAAAAACCAGAACTATTAGCCCCAGTGGGCTCATTTGAAAAAGCAAAAACAGCATTTAGATATGGAGCAGATGCAATATATGTTGGAACATCCAATTTATCCTTAAGAACAAGGGTAGATATGAATGATGATGAACTTGCTAAAATTATAGAATATGCTCATAGCATAAATAAAAAAGTATATGTGGCATTAAATATATATGCAAGAGACAATATGTATGAAGAAATTAAAAAACAAGTTAAAATATTAGATGAAATTAAGGCAGATGCAGTAATTGTATCAGACGGTGGAGTAGTTGAAACAGTAAAAGAAGTCGCACCTAATTTAGAAATACATATAAGTACACAAGCAAATACAGTAAGCTACCATACTTGTAAATTCTGGTATAATAATGGAGCTAAAAGAATAATTTTAGCTAGAGAACTTAATAAAGAAGAAATAAAAGATATAATGCTAAATAAGCCAAGTGATTTGGAGATAGAAATGTTTGTACATGGAGCAATATGCTATGGATATTCTGGAAGATGCCATTTAAGTGACTTTTTAGCAGGAAGAGGAGCAAATTTAGGAGATTGTGCTCAAAGCTGTAGATGGGCATATAATTTATATCTAGAGGAAAAGAATAATCCAGGACTTATGATGCCAGTTGAACAAGATAACCATGGAACATACATATTGTCTTCTAAAGATATGTGCTTAATAAAAGAATTACCTGAATTAATTACAATGGGAATTGATAGCTTAAAAATAGAAGGAAGATTAAAAACAGAATACTACTTAGCAACAATTATAAATACATATAGGCATGCTATTGATGAATGTTATGAAAATATAGAAAAATATGATTATACAAAATATTTAAAAGAACTAGAAAAAACAAAAACAAGAGGACTTACAACATTTTATTTTAATGATAAGAACAATAAAGATTTCCAAGAATATGAAGGGAAACAATATAATCCGAATTATGAATTTGGAGGAAAGGTATTGCAATCTGATAATGGAAAGAATGTAATTGAAATAAAAAATAGACTAAATGTAGGAGACACATTAGAACTAATTATACCAGAAGAACTAGAACCAATAAAGTTTACTATAAACAAACTATGGGATTATGAGACAGATGAGGAAATAGACCATGTAAACCCAGGTAAAGAAGGACAAAAAGTAAAAATGATTTTACCAGAAGAAGCAAAAGATGGAATGATATTGAGAAGAAAAAAGTAAAGGAGTTTTTCCTATGAGTTTTAAGGAAGATTTAAAAGTCATTCCAATTAAGCAAGAGGAATATAAGGCAGAACAGGTAGAAGCATATAGAAATTTTATATCTGAGGCACTACCCGGATATATAGAGTTTATGAAGGCTTTAAACCATACAATTACTCATTTGGAAGCAAATGGAATAATTGGGAAAACAAAACTAAGAACAAGATTAAAAGCCATAAATAGTGCATTGAAAAATACTGACGGAAAGACCCTAGATGACGTTTTTGGCTTTGAAATTGTAACTGAAAATGAAAGAGACAAAGAAATATTAATGCTTATAATCCATAATATATTTGTGGGGAAATACGCTAAACAAAAAAATCACAATAAATCGAATGGTTATTTTGCACATCATTGCACAGGTGCAATAAAAAATCAATTAGATGGGACGGAAGTTGCAGAGCTTGAAAAACATATATTAGATGCTGAAACCAACGAACTAAAAACAGAGTATAGAGATATGCCTAAAGCGGAACAAATACATTTTAAAAAAAGTGAAATTTTTAAGCATGTACCAAGATATCCCACTTTGAGGCAAGAAATATTAGAAGGCGGTACAATTGACGAAAATTTACAAGAAAATTTTGAGTGGGCATTAGGATTTATGGACCAATACTTAAACAATGACCCTATTGCAAGAAAGAATATGCCTATTTGTGAAATTCAGTTTAAAACTACGGATGTTGAGCAAGAAGCAAAATATGGTAGAGCACAACATGATAAATATAAAAATGTAAATAAAGAAGAAATACGAAAAAGATATTTTCAAAAACAATTAGTAAGAGGAGTTGACTATCCATTTACATTTATTAGAAACACAGAAGGAGATTTAGAAATAGAACATTCAAGTGAAACGGTTATGAGTATGTGGCCATTCCTAAGAAAAACAGTCTTGGAACAAAAACAAACAAATTCATTTTCACTTGCTAATTATGATTTATTTTTTGCAAAAATATTTCCAGCGCTAGAGCCATATGTACAAAAGAGTTCATTAAGAGAGCCAAGTGTGCCAGTTAATAATTTTAGCCAAGAAAGTGCATGGAATATACTAAAAAGTAAGATAATAAATGATAAAATCTTTTCACCAAATCCCAACCAAATAGAAGAAATGGGAATATCAGAAAAATAAAAAAATTAATAATTGACAAATTTTAAAGATATTTTGTGATTAACAAAATATCTTTTTTTTCTTTACATTTTTTCAATCTAATAGTATAATATAAAAGCTAGAAATGAAAGGAATGTGATAGTTATTATGGATTACAAAGAATTAGCAGATTTAATTTTTCCTAATGCAAAATCAACTGAATATTATGAAGAAAAATATCCTGAAAGGGATTTACCAGAAGGAGCCATGGTTACTAGATTTGCACCAAGTCCAACAGGTTTTATTCATATTGGAGGGCTTTTTGGAAGTATAGTTGATAGAAAATTAGCAAAACAATCTAATGGAGTTTTTATTTTAAGAATTGAAGATACAGATCAAAAAAGAGAAATTGAAAATGGTATTTTACAAATAGTTAATGGACTAGCTGATTTTGGAATAATACCAGATGAAGGAATGATTTCTGAGACAGAGGAAAAAGGTAATTATGGACCTTATAAGCAAAGTGCTAGAAAAGATATTTACCAAGCTTTTGCAAAAAGTTTAATTGAAAAAGGTCTAGCATACCCATGCTTTTGCTCACCAGAAGAATTAGATGAAACTAGAGAAAAACAAGAAGCAGCAAAATTAAGATCAGGTTATTATGGAGTTTGGGCAAAATGCAGAACTATGCCAATTGATGAAGTTGCTGAAAAAATTAAAAATGGAGACAAATTTATTATAAGGTTTAAATCTCAAGGAAGAGAAGATAGAAAAATACAACACAAAGATGTTATAAAAGGGAAATTAGAGTTTCCAGAAAATGACCAAGACATAGTAATAATAAAAGCTGATGGACTTCCAACATATCACTTTGCACATGCAGTTGATGACCATTTAATGAGAGTAACTCATGTAATAAGAGGAGATGAGTGGTTATCTTCATTACCATTACACTTAGAGTTATTTTATGCGTTAGGATTCAAACCACCTAAATATGCTCATACATCTACAATTATGAAAGATGAAAATGGAAATAAAAGAAAAATAAGTAAAAGAAAAGACCCAGAAGCAGCAGTAAGTTATTATAGTGAAGAAGGAATCCCAAAAGAAGCTGTTGTAGAATATTTACTTAATATTGCAAATTCTACATTCGAACCATGGAGAAGAGCAAATCCAACTAAATCAATTGATGAATTTGAGCTTCAACTAAACAAAATGAGTGTTAGTGGTGCAGTATTCGATATGGTAAAATTATTAGATGTTTCTAAAAATGTAATTTGTAAATTTGATGCACAAAAAATTTATGATGAGACATATAATTGGGCATGTAAATATGATAATGAACTAAAAGAATTATTAGACAATAAAGAATATTCTTTAAAAGTACTTGGCATTGAAAGAGGAAATGTAAAGCCAAGAAAAGATATATCAAAATGGTCAGATGTAAAAAATTTAATTATTTATATGTATGATGAGAAGTTTAATAACAATAGTACATACGAATTCCAAAAAATAAATGATTTGGCTGAAATAAAAGATATATTAAAATCATATCTAGAAAAACATTTTGATATTAATGATGACAAACAAACTTGGTTTGACAAAATGAAAGATTTAGCTGAAGAAAAAGGGTATGCAAGAGAGGTAAAACAATACAAACAAGAACCAGAAAAATATAAGGGACATGTAGGAGATATAAGCACAGTAATAAGAGTTGCACTAACTGGAAGGAGCAATACTCCAGACTTATATGAAATAATGCAGGTATTAAAAGAAAATAGCATAAGGCAAAGAATAGAAAAATTTTTAAATTAATTTAAAGAACTGCAAAAAGGAATGAATATGGATTATAAAATAGGTGATATTGTAGAATTTAAAAAACCACACCCATGTGGAAGTAAAGTATGGGAAATAACAAGAATAGGTGTGGATTTTAAATTCAAATGTAAAGGCTGTGGGCATGTAATAATACTTGAAAGACAAGAGGCATTAAAAAAAATAATAAAAAAGGTGAATGCTAATGAAAAAAAGTAAAATCTCATCATGGATTTTCATGGGATTTATGATAATTGTAATATATGTGTTATTTGGAATCTATAAATTAAACTATTTCAATGGATTTATAAAAGCTGAAACAAATATTGGAATATCAGAATTTAAAAGAGATAAAACTGTAAAATATTCTGAGGCTGATAGCTATAAAATAGTATCTCCAACCCAAAACGATGCTGCATTTTATAAAGAAATAGAAGTAGAACCACATACTCCATATAAAATAACATGTATGGTAAAGACAGATAATGTAGTTCCATTGGCAGAAAATACTGATGGAGGAGCATGCATTTCTATAATAGAGGCTTCGGAAGTTTCAAAAAGTATCACTGGTACAACTGATTGGCAACCAATAGAAATAATGTTTAATTCACAAAATAGAACAACTGTTAAAATTGGATTTAGGCTAGGAGGAAACACTGGAACTGCTCAAGGAACTGCTTGGTTTTCAGATTTCAA
Source organism: uncultured Clostridium sp. (assembly GCA_900556455.1). Classification (GTDB taxonomy): domain Bacteria; phylum Bacillota; class Clostridia; order TANB77; family CAG-508; genus UMGS1933. The sequence goes on from USOV01000024.1 coordinate 5,586, forward strand.
ACTAGAAAAAGGGCTAAACTTAGAAGACTCAAAATGGAATGTGGCATGTTTTATTTTCAAAAATACTGATGTAGAGATTGAAGGAAAAAGAATGAATTTTTCAATGTCCTCAGAAGAAATTAAAACAGTAAAAAACGATATGGAGGACTTTAAAACATCATGTAAAAGACTAAGTGATGGGAAAATGAGCGTCGATTATGAAATTTATAACATTGATGAACCTCTTAAAACTATTTGTTATTCCGAAGAACATGGATATTATTTTGACCCATATGATGTAAATAAAATTATTGAAAATATTGTTTTAGACAATAGCTATGATTATATATTTATTGCTGTAAAGATGGGAAATAATGAGGAAGAAATACCTGTAAATAAATGGGTAGGGCTTCGGAAGTATGGATTTATATGGAATAGGTTTTTCTAATATAAGATTTGCAAGTGATAATACAAATTATGTACATGAATATAATTCCAGAATAAATACATTTTCAGAAGAAGTTTTTATGCATGAATTCTTACATACTTTAGAAAGAACAGCTAAAGAACATGGGTATGATACAGCTGATTTACATAATTATGAAAAATATGGATATTCAGAAGAAGATTTAATAGGGTTGAAAAAATGGTATCAAGACTATATGAGATGCAAAATATTGGATAAAACAAGCAATCAATATGTAGGACTAAACGAAAAAGTATTTGTTTTAAAACCTATACATGAAAATAATTTTAAATATGCAATACAAATAGACTTTAATGAAGAACCTAAAAACCTATTTGAAGAAATTAAAAATTTATTTAATGTAATTATTGAAGCAGTATAAAGATACATGCAAAATAAATAGAAGGGATAATAATGAAAGTAACAGATTTTAATTATAATTTACCAAAAGAACTAATAGCGCAACATCCATTAGAAAATAGGGATGAATCTAGATTAATGGTACTAAATAGGGAAAAACAAACAATAGAACACAAAATTTTTAAAGATGTAATAGATTATTTAAATCCAGGAGATTGCTTGGTAATAAATAATACAAAAGTAATACCAGCAAGACTTTATGGAATAAAAATAAACGAAACAAATGAACATGAACCAGCACACGTAGAATTTTTACTTTTAAAACAATTAGAAAAAGATACGTGGGAAGTAATGGTAAGACCAGGCAAAAAGTTAAAAGCTGGAGTAAGAGTTAGTTTTGGAGAAGGAATACTTCAAGCAGAAATATTAGAAATGCTAGATAACGGAAACAGAAAAGTAAAATTTTATTATGAAGGAATTTTTAATGAAATACTAGACCAAATAGGTTTAATGCCATTACCACCATATATAACAGAAAAATTAAAAGATAAGGATAGATATCAAACTGTATATGCAAAATATGATGGCTCAGCAGCAGCTCCAACAGCAGGTTTACATTTTACACCAGAATTATTAGAGCAAATAAAAGAAAAAGGTATTATAATTGCAAATGTAACTTTACATGTAGGAATTGGAACATTTAGACCTGTAAAAGTTGAAAATATTGAAGAACACAACATGCATACAGAACATTTTTATATAAAACAAGAAGATGTAGATAAAATAAATACTGCAAAGAAAACAGGACACAAAATAATTGCAGTAGGAACAACTTCTTGCAGGGTTTTAGAAACAGTAGCAGATGAAAATGGAATGCTAAAGGAAATGGAAGGAGATACAAGTATTTTTATATACCCAGGTTATAAATTCAAATGCATAGATAACCTAATAACAAATTTCCATTTACCAGAGTCTACATTAATAATGCTAGTGTCAGCACTTGCAGGAAAAGACTTTATAATGAAAGCCTATGAAACAGCTGTAGAAGAAAAGTATAGATTTTTTTCATTCGGCGATGCGATGTTGATTTGTTAGAGAAATATAAAAATAATAAGGAGAAAAAATAATGAAGCCAGCAATAACATATGAACTTTTACACGAAGATAAGAGTACAGGTGCTAGAAGAGGCAGAATACATACTCCACATGGAGATATAGAAACACCTGTATTTATGCCAGTAGGAACGCAAGCAACAGTAAAATCAATGACACCTGAAGAATTAAAAGAAGAGGTAAAAGCACAAATAATACTTTCAAATACGTATCATTTATATTTAAGACCAGGAGATAAGATTGTAAAAGAAGCAGGGGGATTACATAAATTCATGAATTGGGACAGGCCAATTCTGACAGACTGCGGAGGTTTCCAAGTATTTAGTTTAAGTGATTTAAGAACAATTTCTGAAGATGGAGTTGAATTTAAATCTCATTTGGATGGAAGCAAACATTTCTTCTCACCAGAAAAGGTAATGGAAATAGAAGAGAATTTAGGTGCAGATATAATAATGTCTTTTGATGAATGCTGTCCATATCCATCAACTTATGAATATACAAAAAATTCAATGGAAAGAACAACTAGATGGGCTGTAAGATGTAAGGAGGCTCATAAGAGAGATGACCAAGGATTATTTGGAATAATACAAGGTGGATTTTATGAGGATTTAAGAAAAAAATCAGCAGAAGATTTGATACAACTTGATTTCCCCGGTTACGCAGTTGGAGGAATAAGTGTAGGAGAACCTAAAGAAGACTTTTTAAGAATATTAAAATACACAGCACCACTTATGCCAAAAGATAAACCAAGGTATTTGATGGGAGTTGGAACACCTGATTATTTGATAGAAGCAGCAATTGCAGGAATAGATATGTGTGACTGTGTGCTTCCAACTAGAATTGCAAGAAATGGAACAGCAATGACTTGGAATGGAAAAGTTGTAGTTAGAAATGCAACTTATGAAAGAGACTGGAGACCATTAGATGAAGAATGTGATTGCTATACTTGCAAAAATTATACTAGAGCTTATATTAGGCACTTAATAAAGGCAAATGAAATTTTAGGTGTAAGATTATTATCAATTCATAACCTAAGGTTCTTGACTAAACTAATGGAAAGAGTTAAAATAGAAATAGAAAATGATAACTTATTAAATTTTAAAAATGAATTTTACAAAAAGTACGGCTACACAAAAGAATAGGGGGTATATTTTATGGATTTGTTACAAGGGAACAACAAAAATGAAGGAAAAACTGAAAAAACACAGGCACAAAAAGTTATTTTAATATTACTTATTATATCAATAATATTGTGTGTGATTGTTGGATTAATAATGCTTTATGTATCTACACAAGATCAAGTAAAGCAATATTCAGTTGCAGTAAATGGAGCAAAAGTTGATTTAAATGATTTACAAATGATGAGTGATGACAAAGGCAAAAAATATGTTGGTATAAAGGCACTAACAAATAAGCTTGGCTATAATTATTACAATGGAGAATATAAAGTAGCAGAAGAAGGAAAGAATAAAGGATATGTTAATACTAAAAAGAACATAGTACAATTCTTTGCTGATTCAAAGGAAATATATAAAACAACTGAGGATTCAAAGGCAGACTACGAATATTATGTTTTAGATAATACAATACTAGAATACGAAGGAAATATTTATATTGCATTAGATGATTTACCTCTTGCTTTAAATGTAATTTTGAATTATTCTGCAGCAAATAACCAGACTGTTCTAGAAACACCAGAATACTGGGTAGAACAAAGAGTAGACAGCTTTAAGGATAATGACATTATTCTTAGTGAAACTCCAGAAAACTTAAGAGCATTATCATATGGATATTTAATTATCAGTGAAAATGACAAATTTGGAGTAATTGATTTAAATGGTCATGAAGTAATTGGTAACAAATATTCTTCAATTGAATTTTGTGAATACAAAGGTAACTTTATAGTATCTGATACTCAAAAGAAATATGGAGTTATAACTAAATCTGGTATAGCAAATATTGATTTACAATATGATAGCTTAGAAATTATAAGTCATGATCCTTTATTATATAAAGTAAAGAGATTAGAAAAATATGGAGTTATTAAAGAAGATGGCAGTTTAATAGGTGAAATTAAATATGATGGAATTGGTTACCCTGAAAATAAAGCTGAAGAAATTAATTACACTTTAATTATTCCAAAATTAAACGAAAACATACCACAATCAATTGTAGTTTGCAGTGATAAAAAATATGGATTAATGGAATTAGAAACTGGAAAAGAAATTGTTTCATGTATTTTAGAAGGTATTTATTCAACAACAGATAATAATAATTTCTTCTATGCAAAATTACAAAAGGATAAGGTATATTCACTAGAAACATTTGTAGAGAATTTAAACAGATTAACAGGAGCAATTCAATAATAAGGTCTACACAACGATATTTTAAATAAAAATACCGATATAGAAAAACAAATCTATATCGGTATTTTTTTACATTTCTTGATTTCCAGGAATTAAATAATCTACTATTCCATATATTAAAGCACCTATTATTGCAGCCATCCAAGAAATTGAATATCCTGCTACAAAATATTGTGTAACATAAAGAATAACAGCAGAAAGAATGAAACCAACAAAGCCTTTACCAAAAGGACTTGCATGTAAACCAGTAAATTTAATTATTAAATAATCTAAAACAGTAAGTACAATAGCAGCTATAGCTAATGTCCAGATGTTTTTGATGGCAAAGCCTGGGGTAAAGAAAGCAGTAATGGCTAATACTATTGCAGCTGTAATTAATCTACCAACTATTTGCCAAACTGTGTTAGTTCCACTGTTTTCTTGAGCATGTGTGTCATTATTCATAATATTTCCCCTTTCTATAAAATGTATATAAATTTGCTTTCAAAATTAAGCTATATATATGTATTATTTTCAAAAAATTAAAAAATATACAATGTGAATATTTTTTTAAAATTTACAAAAAATAAAGTAAATTGTAATTTATTTGAATAATTCTAAGGAGATAATATGTTAAATACTTTTGTTCGAGTCATAATTATATATTTATTAGTTTTAATTGTAATGAGATTAATGGGCAAGAGAGAAATTCGGTCAAATGCAGCCTTTTGAACTTGTAATTGCAATTATGATAGCAGATTTAGCATCTGTACCTATGTCTGACACAGGAATACCTATATTTAATGGAATAATTCCAATACTAGCATTATTATTATTACAATTAATTATATCAATTATTAATTTAAAAAGTATGAAAGTAAGGCAAATAATTTGTGGAGTTCCTTCTATATTAATTTATAGAGGAAAAATATATGAAAAGGTTTTAAGAAAAGAAAAATTTACAATTAATGAATTACAAGAAAGATTAAGACAAAGCAATGTATTCAATATAGGGGATGTAGAGTATGCTATATTAGAAACAAGTGGTCAAGTTACAGTTATTCAAAAACCAGAAAAAAGAAATACAATTCCAGAAGATTTTGGAATTGTACCTGAATATGAAGGAATTCCTTATGATTTAGTGGTAGATGGGAAAATTATGTATGATAATTTAAAGGCAATAGGAAAAGATTATAATTGGCTGAAAAAAGAAACTAATAAATTTAACATACAGCCAGAAGAAGCTTTGATTATAACTTATAACGGAAATAGTCAATTCTTTTGTCAAGCTAAAATAAAAAAAGGGAAGGTATCATGAAAGAATTTACAATAATTTTTATTATTTTAATAATTATAATTGGAGGAGCAATATATACCAATAATTACTTGAATAATTCTAGTCAAAAAATGGTAAGTATGCTAAAAGACTTGAAACAAAAAGTAGGGAATGAAGCAAATGATATAGAAGAATTAAAAACTGAAGTAGAAAAAGTATATGGTGAGTGGGAAAACACGGAAAAGAAATGGGCTTTTGTGGTGTTACATTCTGAGTTAGATTTAATAGAAACATCTTTTGTAAAAATGAAAGCACAAATAGAAGAAGGAGAGCTAAATAAAAGTATGGAGGAAATTGAAACAGGCATTTTTTTAGTAGACCATATAAATGAAAAAGAGAAGCTTTGTTTAAAAAATATATTTTAAAAAATAATAGGAGTCGCCTTTAGTACGACCCCTATTATTTTTTTATTTATTTTTCCTTCATCCAATTTTTGCCATCTACAATTCTGGCCGTGAGCATTGAGGAGGCGGTGTCTCCAACAACATTTAGAACTGTTGCAGGAGCATCTATAATAGTTGCAATTATTGTTAAAATAGGTAATGCATTTACAGGGAAGCCCATTAATGTTAATATCATCATTTCAGAAATTGTACCTCCTCCTATAGGTACAGCTGTTACTAATAAAGTAACAAGTAATGATACTACTAATACCTTAAAGAATCCCACACTACTTCCAAATAGAGATACTAGGAACATTATTTTGAATGCAGAACCTATAATAGAACCATCTTTATGGAAACTGGTTCCAAGAGGAATTATGGTTTCTGCAATATCAGCAGAAACTCCTAATTTTTTTGCTGTATCAATATTTACAGGTATTGATGCTGCACTAGAGCATGTAGCAAGTGCTGTTACTGTAGATGGTATAATATTTTTCCAAAACACTTTTACACCTTTAATTCCTGCGGCAATGTATGCGTAAACTGTATAAATTACCACATAGAATAAAATGGAAACAATTAAGTAAATAAAAAATGTTTTTGCATAACCAACTGCAATTGCTGCACCATATGTACCAACAAGTGCTGCAAAATAAGAGCCAAGCCCAATAGGTGCATAATACATAATAATTTTAATAAAATTCATAATTACTTCATTTGCAGATATTAAAAATTCTTGTACTGGTTTTCCTTTTTCACCAGACATATTAATTGCTAAACCTACTAATAGAGAAACTACTAATAATGCAATTAAGTTATTTTTTGAAAGTAAATCTCGAAAATCACTAACAGTAAGAACTGAAACCGTTCTTTCCAAAAAAGATATGTCTTCTGATGGAACATCGGCTTCTTCCTCTGCTTCAAGAGAAGC
>USOV01000025.1 GCA_900556455.1 uncultured Clostridium sp.
CAATCGGAGAGAATAATTTAGATGATAGAAAAATAAATATATTTGATATTAATCCTGAAAAAGAAATACAAGAAGCTATAAAAAAAGAAAATAATAAAATAAATTTTTATAAAATAGATTTAAAAGAAGGAAGCAATGCAATAAGTTATACAAATTGTATTTTTTATGATAATCAAAACAAGACTTTACCAGTAGGACAAGACTTATCAACAAAGATTTTAGTAGATATTTCTAAGCTGCAATTAGATTTAAAAAATAAAACAAGTTTTAAAATGGTTGAATTTGAAAATGAAAAAGATGACTTTTCTGAAATAAATATAAAAACAGTTACTGTTTTTGAGTATGACGCTTTGATAAAAAAACAAGAAGAAAATAAAGTTTAAAAAAATCTAGACAATTTAAAAAATATGTGCTAATATATATTAGTACATATTTTTTGTTAAATAATTATGCCGATGTGGCGGAATTGGTAGACGCACATGACTCAAAATCATGCGGGAAACCATGTGGGTTCGAGTCCCACCATCGGTACCAAATAAAAAATTTATAAAATTACAAGGGGGAAGACCAATGAAAAAATACTTTGGAACAGACGGAATTAGAAGAATTGCTAATACTGAACTTACACCAGAATTAGTATATAGAGTTGCTAAAGCAGGTGCGTATGCACTATCAAAACATACAAATAAAACACCAACAATATTAATTGGAAGAGATACAAGACTTTCTGGTACTCTAATAGAAAGTGCCATGACAGCAGGATTTTTAAGCTATGGAGCAAATGTAAAACAATTAGGAGTTATACCAACACCAGGTGTAGCATATTTAACAAAAAGATTAAAAGCAGACGCAAGTGTTGTTATATCAGCATCACACAATACATATGACTTTAATGGTATCAAATATTTCAGTAATAAAGGAATGAAAATACCAGATGAAATAGAAGAAGAAATAGAAGACATTATGGATAGTGGAAGACTTGATGAATTAACAGCACATTCAGATAAAATAGGTGTTGCAGAAGATAGGCAAGACTTAATTGAGGAATATATATTTTTCTTTAGAAAAATATTTGAAGAGAATTTAGAAAATCTTGATAAAGAAAATTTTGTAGTAGGATTAGATGTTGCAAATGGAGCAACTTATAAAGTAGCAGAACAGGTTTTCAAAAAGCTAGGAATTAATTATGAAATAATTAATAATGAACCAAATGGGATAAATATTAATGATAATTGTGGGTCAACACATATTGAAGGTCTTAAAGAATTAGTAATGCAAAAACATCTAAACCTAGGAATTGCTTATGATGGAGATGGAGATAGATGCTTAGCTGTTGATGAAAATGGACATGAAATTGATGGAGATATGATTCTTGCAATATTTGCAAACTACTTAAAAGAAAAAGGAAAATTAAAAAGAGATACAGTAGTTGCAACTGTTATGAGTAACCTAGGATTGAAAAAATTTGCTCTAAATAATAACTTAAACTTTGAAGCTACAAAAGTTGGAGATAGATATGTTCTAGAAAAAATGTTAAAAGAAGGATATAATTTAGGAGGAGAACAATCAGGACATATAATTTTATTAGATTATAATCCAACTGGGGATGGAATATTGACATCATTAATGTTGATAGAAATAATGTTGGAAAAACAAGCAAAGCTATCTGAATTAAGTAAGGCTATCAAAAAATATCCTCAAGTATTGATAAATGTAAAAGTAAATAATGATAAAAAGAAAAACTATGAGACAGATGAAGAAATACAGAAATTAGTAAAAGAATTACAAGAAAAATTTAAAGATAATGGAAGGGTACTTGTTAGAGCATCAGGTACAGAGCCAATTATAAGGGTTATGCTTGAAGGAGAAAACCAATCAGACATTGAAGAAAAAGCACAAAAGCTAGCGGATTTAATTAAAATTAAATTAAATTAAAAACAAAAGAAGGAGGAAGAAAAATGTTTATGTTAAATACTGTTCAGCCATTAACATTATTACTATTATTGGCAGCAACAATACTACTAATTTTCCTTGGAAAGGAAATAAAAAAACCTGCGATTCCAGCAATAGCACTAATAGCATTTTTAGTAATATTAGTAATCCATGCAGTACAACTATGTATGCCAAGCTATATAGAATACTATGTAACAATTAGATATTGTGTAGTATTTGAATTGTCTATGGTGTTTGTAACATTCTTTTCATATTTATGGATTGATGACATTGCAAGTAAATTCTACAAAAAGAAAAGTGTTGATAATAGTTTAGACTGGTTCTGGAAACAAGTTTAATTTAAAGGGCGCAAAAAAAATGCGCCCATTGTAATATAAAGAAGGGGAATTATATGAAAGATACAATCATAATAGTAGAAGGACCACAAGGAGTAGGAAAAACAACTTTTACCAATTATTTAAGAGAAAAAATAGCATCTACAGATCTTTACAGGCTTACCGGAATAAAAGACAAAACAGAAGCTGGATATTTAAAAATAAAAAGAAAATATATGAAACTATTAGAATATGTGGAAAACTGTGAAGATGTTAATATGGTTTTTGACAGAATATTTTTCTCAGAAGAAGTTTTTAGTAGACTTGGATATAAAAGCTATTCTTTCCATGATATTTATGAAGAATTATTAGCAAAATTAGATTCTCTTAATTTTGAAATATATTTTGTAGTTCTTTATTTAGAAGATACTTCTAAATTTGAACAAAGAATAAAAAGAGACAAATATGAGTATCAAAAATTTGATGTAAAAAGTAGTATAAGGCAACAAGAGGAATACCTAAAGTTAGCAGATGAAATTGAGAAAAAAACAAAAAACATAAAAGTAGTAAGAATTAGTACAGATAAAAATGGAAATTATAAAGAAAAAATAGAAGAAAAATTTGGGTATTTATTTAAATAAATTTTAGGAGATAATAATATGAGACTTCGGATTTTTTGGAGGCAGTTTTAATCCACCATCATATACACACATCAATTTGGCAAAAAAATTGATAAGCGAGTATAATTTGGACAAAATATATTTTGTACCAGTTGGAAACTACTATGAAAAAAGTAGTTTAATAGAAGCAAAACATAGATATAACATGTTAAAACTTGCAATAGAAGATAAAATGGATGTAGAAAAAATTGCCATAGAATCTAAAATAAAGTTATATGCTATAGACACATTTGAATTACTAAAAGAAAAATATAATAAAGATGATATATTTTTTATTATGGGTTCTGATAATTTTAGAAAAATGCCAACATGGAAAAACTATGAAAAATTAAAAACAAACTATAATATAATAGTTATAGAAAGAGAAAGAAAAAAAATAAGAAATGAAAATCAAAAAAACATAATAGAATTTATACCTGAGAAATTAGCAGAAATAGATTCCACACAAATTAGAGAAATGTTTAAAAACAATGAAAAAAATGTAAAGAAATATTTAAATCCAAAAGTCTATGAATACATACAAAAAAACAATTTATATATGGGGCAAATAAACTAATGCTCCTAATTTTTTATATAAATAGATTCAAAAAACTCAAAGATAATGAAATTAAAAAAGATTTTAAAGAAACTTTTATGCTCTTTTTAAATATATTCTGAGCAACTAAAAGTCTACGTTCTTTAAGCTCGACTAAAGAGGTACATTCTTCAACATTGTTTTCTTCATCAATATTGAAATCTTCTTCAGTAGAAGACATTTCATTAGTACCTTCAAAATTAGTATCTTGTGTAGTTAAATCATCTAAATTATCATTATTTTCAAAAGTCAATTTATAATTGCTGACTTCCTCGAATGTTTCGTGCTCTAAGGTTTGATTCATATTTTTCACACCCTTAAATCTTTAGTATATGTCAATTCTAATTGCATTATAACATTACATAAAATAAAATGCAAATAAAATGCGAAAAAAATTAAAAAATGCTTAATTTTGTAAATATTACAATTTATAAAAAAATGCTTGTCGTATTTAATATGATAATGTATAATATTTAAGAGGAAGGGCAAATTAGGCTCTTTTTATTTACTATATAGGTTTACATTATTCGTAAAATAAAAAAATGGGGAATTTTTATGGAAAAGAAAGTAGAATTATTATCTCCAGTAGGAGACTTTGAATGTTTAATTGCTGCAGTACAAAATGGAGCAGATGCAGTATATTTTGGAGCAAACAAATTTAATGCAAGAATAAATGGAACAAACTTCTCAAAAGAGGAACTAAAAAGAGCAATTGAATATGCAAAACTAAGAAATGTAAAAACATATTTAACATTAAATACATTAATAAAAAATAATGAATTCGAAGAATCAATAGAACTTATAAAATATGCATATGAATGTGGTGTAGATGCCATAATTATGCAGGATTTGGGACTTGCAAAATTTGCTATAAAAAAATTCCAAGATTTAGAAATTCACGCAAGTACTCAAATGACTGCTCATAATGTAGAAGGCGTTAAAAAATTAAAAGAACTTGGATTTAAAAGGGTAGTACTTTCTAGAGAGTTAAACCTAAAAGAAATAAAGGAAATATATGATGAAACTCGGAATAGATTTGGAAATATTTATTCATGGAGCATTATGTATTTCATATTCTGGGCAATGCTTAATGAGTAGTATTATTGGGCAAAGAAGCGGAAATAGAGGAAAATGTGCAGGAACATGTAGATTGCCATATGAACTAATAAACAAGGACGAAAATAAGGTAGTAGATAAAGGCTATTTGCTAAGTTCTAAAGATGTTTGTACATTAGATATAATCCCAGAATTAATACAAAGTAGAGCAATGTCTTTTAAAATAGAAGGTAGAATGAAAACACCAGAATATGTTGGAGTAGTTACTTCTATTTATAGAAAGTACATAGACTTAGCCCTTAGTGAAAATGAATATAAAGTAGATGAAGAAGATAGAAAAAAATTAATGCAAGTATTTAATAGAGGCGGATTTAGTACTGGCTATATAAAAGGAAAACTTGGGAAAAATATGATGTACACCAAAAGACCAAATCACATGGGTGTTTTCTTAGGAAAAGTTATATCATATAATCCAAACAGAGGTTATATTAAAATAAAACTAGAAGACGAAATAGATTTAGGAGATAGCATAAGAATAAATGAAAACTCATGCAAGACTTCTGAACTTATGAAAAATAAAAATAATATAAAATCTGCAAAATCAAACGAGATTGTAACAATTGGAAGAATCAAGGGAAAAATAAATGTAGGTGATTTTGTATATAAAACAGTAAGTTTAAAATTAGAAAATGAAGTAAAACAAATTAGCTCTAAGGAGAATATAAAAAGAAAAGCTTTTGCTAAAATAGATATAAAAATTGGAAAACCAGTAAAAATTGAAATATTAGATTTAAAAACAAGCAAAAGTGCCAATGTAACAGGAAATATTGTGGAAACAGCTGAAAAAATAGGAATAGATGAAAAACGAATAAAAGAGCAAATAAGAAAAACTGGAGGAACAATATTTGAAATAGAAGATGTTGAAGTGACATTAGATAAAAACGCATATATTTCTATAAAAGAAATAAATGAATTAAGAAGAAAAGCAATAGAAAATTTAGAAGAAGAACTAAGAGAGTTAATAAGTAGACAGACAAAAGAAATAGTTGTAGAAGAATTGAAAGTTGAAGAAAAACAAGAACAAACAAAAGTAGCACTACTATTAAATCTAATAAAAGAAAACTATGATTATACAAAATTAACTAGGCTTGATAGAATTTATTTGCCAGTACAAGAAACAATTTTAACTAAAAATCAAGAAAAAATAAAAGAAATAACAAATATTGCAAATACATATTTATATATGCCTAATATTATTAGAGATGAACACAAAAATATAATTTATAAAAAAATAGAAGATTTAGTTAAAAATTACAATATAAAAGGGTTTGTTGTGTCAAATTTATCTCAAATAGAAGAACTAAAAAAATACAATTTAGAAATGATTGCAAATTATACATTAAATGTCTTTAACAACAGAACTGCAAAGGAATTGGAGAACTTAAATTTTAGCACAATTACAATATCGCCAGAATTAAATGAAGAGGAAATAAAAAATATAAAAACAAATTTATATAAAGAACTAATAGTATATGGGAGAACTCCACTAATGACTTCAGAATACTGTACTATAGGAACTTTTAAGAATTGTACCGGTTTGTGTACAAAGGGAAAATATGTATTAAAAGATAGAATGAACTTTGAGTTTCCAATATACACAAATAGAATAAACTGCAACACTAGCATATACAATTCAAAAATAACATCTATAATGTGGGAAAATTTAAAAGTAAATTCAATAAGGATAGATGTATTAGAAGAAAGCATAGAGGAAATAAATAAAATAATAGAAATACATAAACAAAACCAGAGATTAGAAGGACAAAATTACACAAACGGTAATTTGAAAAAAGAAGTATAAAATACCAAACATTTTTTTGCAAAACTATTGACAAATAAAAAATACGGATGTAAAATATATACGAACAGAAGTTCTAAAGAATAAATTGGGCAGGATGCAAAACCCTGCCTGAAATGGGGGCAAAAAAATGGAAAAGTTTAATAAAAAAGAAGTAATAATATATTCAGTAAACAGATATTTTAATGAAGATGTATCAATAAATGTACAAAATGGTGCAGTTGTAATTAATGCCCCATGGTTTTTTACAAACAATAAAATAAGAAAAATAATTGAAGAAAAGAAAAACATAATATTAAACAAAATAAAAGAATATGAAAAGGAAAGCCAAGAAACATTTATAAGAAACGAAATTGTAAAAATATTAGGAGAAGATTGTAAAGTAATAGTAAATTATAAAAACTTAAAAAAGCCAACATTAACATTAGAAGGTAGAAACCTTACAATTTGTTTACCAAATAAATACAAAAAAATTACAGATAGAGATGAAATATTACAAAAGCTAATAGAAAAACTATATGAAAAAATTGCATCAGAAGAAATAGAATCTATTATGGAAAAAATAAGACAAATACTAAAAATAGCACCAGAAGATTATAAAATAGAAAAAATACAAGAAAATGCAATGGCAAAATTCAACTTTGAAAATGATACAATAACAATAAATCCTGAAATAGTAAAATATAGCAAAGAAGAAATAGAGTTTATAATATTTCATGAATTCTGCCACTTAAAATATAAAACACACTGTCAAAAATTTCAAGAAATGATAAGAAAATACATACCAAATTATAAACAATATGAAGAAAAACTTAAAAATGTAAAATATTAATTTTTTATTGACATAACCAAAAAATATGCTGTAAAATAAACTTATGACAAAATAACAAAATAAATTGCAATTTGAGAGGAAATGAATTTATTGTAAACAATGTAGAGGTCGCTGCCCACGGCGACCCGCAAACACATCTTTGAACTACAATAATAAAAAAGTCCCAAGAAGGCCTCAGGACTTCTTGGGACAAGGGGAAAATGGAAAATTGAAATGGAAAACTATGGTGTTTATGAGATAATAAAAATGTAGAATAGAGCTCCCTCTAGGGAGTGCTATTTTTTTATACAATAGATGTAGAAAAGTATTCAAAATACTAATTTTGTAAATTTTATTTCACATCAATTGTAAAACAACAACTTTTACGCAAATAAAACAAAAATGAATATTGAAAAATTTGAAAAAATGTATTACAATATAGCAGAAAATGGAGGAATAATTGTGAACAAAGAAGTAATACAAGAACAACTAGAATACATAGAAAAAATAAGAAAACTAAATGAAGGCAAAAAATTATATTATAATATCTTAACAATGGGTTGCCAGCTAAATGAAAACGATTCAGAAAAAATAAGTGGAATGGCAACAAAAATGGGATATGCTTATACCGATAATTTAGAACAAGCAAATTTATATATTATAAACACATGCTGTGTACGTGAAAATGCAGAAGAAAAACTTTTTGGAAAACTTGGAGAACTAAAAAAATTAAGAGAAAAAAATAATGCAATCATAGCACTTTGCGGGTGCATGATGCAAGAAAAACATATACAAGAAAAGCTAAAACAAAGCTATCCATATGTAGATATTATATTTGGAACACACACACTACATAAATTTCCAGAAGATGTCTATAAAATATTGAATGAAAGAAAAAAAATAAAAGATGTTCTAGATATAGATGGAGAAGTTTATGAAGGCCTTCCAATAAAAAGAAACGATGAAAAACGAGCATCTGTAACAATAATGTATGGATGTAACAATTTCTGCTCATATTGCATAGTACCTTATGTTAGAGGAAGAGAAAGAAGTAGAAATCCAGAAGACATTTTAAAAGAAATTGAAGGTTTAGCAAAGGAAGGATATAAAGAAATAACATTACTTGGACAAAATGTAAATTCATATAAACCAAGAGATAATTATGGTTTTGCAAATCTTTTAGAAGATGTGGAAAAAATAGAAGGAATAGAAATAATAAAATTTATATCTCCGCACCCAAAGGACTTTACAGATGATGTAATAGATGTAATTGCAAAAAGCAAAAAAATATCTAGATTATTACATGTACCATTACAATCTGGAAGTACAGAAGTATTAAAGAAAATGAATAGAAAATATACAAAAGAACATTATTTAAATTTAATAAAAAAAATAAAAGACAAAGTCCCAGACGCACTCTTTTCAACAGACATAATAGTAGGTTTCCCAGGAGAAACAGAAGAAGATTTTGAAGAAACTTTAGATGTAGTTAGAAAAGTAAATTTTGAACAAATATTTATGTTTATATATTCAAGAAGAGTAGGAACGGTAGCAGATAAAATGGAAAATCAAATCCCAGAAACAATAAAACATAAAAGATTTGATAGATTAAAAGAACTTTTTGAAACACAAGTAGAAGAAAATAACAAAAAATACATAGGAACAACTCAAAAAATTTTAGTAGAAGGTTATAGTAAAACAAATGACAAGATGCTTACAGGAAGAACAAACAGCAATAAGGTAGTAGTATTTGTTGGACCAGAAGATTCAATAGGACAAGTAATAGATTTAAAAATAATATCAGAACATAAATGGTATTTAAGAGGTGAAATATAAATGGCGGAATTTTCTCCAATGATGCAACATTATTTAGAAACAAAGGAAAAATACAAAGATTGCATTTTATTTTATAGATTAGGAGACTTCTATGAAATGTTTTTTGAAGATGCAAAAATAGCTGCAAGAGAACTAGAATTAACACTAACAGGGAAAGAATGTGGACAACCTGAACGTGCACCTATGGCAGGTATTCCTTTCCATGCGGCAGAAAACTATATTTCAAGATTAATAGAAAAAGGATATAAAGTAGCAATATGTGAGCAATTAGAAGATCCAAAAACAGCTAAAGGAATTGTAAAAAGAGATGTTATAAGAGTTGTAACACCAGGAACAGTAATGGAAGCAAACCTATTAGACGAAAAGAAAAACAACTACATAATGTCAGTATTCAAAAAAGGAATATACTTTGGACTAGCTATTTGTGATATAACAACAGGAGATTTTTATACAAGTAAAATAATGGGCGAGAACAACTATGCAACACTTATAGATGAGATTTCTAAATTTAATCCGGCAGAAATTATAGTAAATAAAATGTTGTTTGACTCTGAGGAAGAAATAAAAGGAATAAGAAAAAGATTTGGAGCGTACATAACAAACTTACAAGAAGAAGCCTTCAAAGAAGATGTGGAAAATTTACTAGAAAACTATACTTTTATAGAAAATGAAAAAAAGCTAGAAAATCTTGATAATCATTTGTTAGAAGTAGCAAGTATAAATGCACTTTTGGACTATTTAAACCAAACACAAAAAATTAAATTAGAGCATATAAATTTAATTCACATCTATAGCACAAATAGATACATGTCGCTAGACATAACAGCAAGAAGAAACTTAGAACTTACAGAAAGAATGCACGATAAAGCTAAAAAAGGAAGTTTACTTTGGGTATTAGATAAAACTCTTACATCAATGGGAGGAAGACTTCTAAGAAGATGGATAAATGAGCCATTAGTAAATGTAAAAGAAATAAATGATAGATTAGAAGCAGTAGAAGAACTAAAAGACAACATAATCTTAAGAGGAGAAATTTCAAATAATCTAAAATATGTTTATGATATAGAAAGATTAGTTCGGAAAAATTGCATATGGAAACTGTAATGCAAGGGATTTGGTGTCATTAAAAAGCTCTTTAAAACAACTTCCTGAAATAAAGCAAATGTTAGAAAAAACTAATTCAAGTATGCTAAGAAATTTATATTCAGATTTAGATGTATGTAAAGATTTATTTGACTTAATAGAAAATGCAATAGTAGAAGAGCCACCAATTACAATTACAGAAGGTGGAATAATTAAACAAGGCTATAATGAAGAAGTAGATGAACTAAAAAAAGCTACAACAGATGGCAAAAACTGGCTACTAGAGCTAGAAGCAAGAGAAAAAGAAAAAACAGGCATAAAAAATTTAAGAATTGGATTTAACAAAGTATTTGGTTATTTCTTTGAAGTAACAAAATCATATTTAAATATGGTTCCAGATAGATTTATAAGAAAGCAAACTCTAACAAATGCAGAAAGATATATAACAGAAGAATTAACTGAACTTGAAAGCAAAATATTAGGCTCAGAAGATAGAATTGTAAACTTAGAATATGAATTGTTCGTAGAAATAAGAAAAAAATTAGCTGCAAATATTGTAAGATTACAAAAAACTGCAAATATAATTGCAATTTTAGATACTTTAATTTCATTCGCAACAGTTTCAGAGGATATGAACTATGTAAAACCAGTAGTTGACGATAGTGGGATTTTAGATATAAAAGGTGGACGTCATCCAGTAATAGAAAAAATGATAGATACTGGAAGTTTTGTGGATAATGACACATATTTGGACAAGGAAAATGATAGGTTGGCAATAATTACAGGACCAAATATGGCAGGAAAATCTACATATATGAGACAAGTGGCATTAATTACATTAATGGCTCAAATAGGCTGCTTTGTACCAGCAACTGAAGCAAAAATTGGAGTTGTAGACAAAATATTTACAAGAGTTGGAGCATCAGATGATTTAAGTATGGGACAAAGTACATTCATGGTTGAAATGATGGAAGTTGCAACAATACTTAGAGAAGCAACATCAAATAGCTTGATAATACTAGATGAAATAGGAAGAGGAACATCAACATATGATGGATTGTCAATTGCATGGGCAGTTGTAGAGCATGTAGCAAACAAAGAAAAATGCGGAGCAAAAACATTATTTGCAACACATTACCATGAACTCACAGACCTAGAAAATAAAGTAGAAGGTGTAAAAAATTATTCAATAGCAGTAAAGGAAAAAGGGGAAGATATAATCTTCTTAAGAAAGATAGTTCCAGGAGGAACAGATGAAAGCTATGGAATACATGTAGCAAAACTTGCAGGAGTTCCACAAGTTGTTGTAAAAAGGTCTAATGAAATACTAAAATCTTTAGAAAGAAAAAGTATTCTAGGTAGCAAAAATGTGGAAAAAGAAAACAAAAAAGTAATGGCTGGGCAATTAGACCTTTACAATTATAAATTAGCAGAAATAGCACATGAATTAGACAAAGTAAACTTAAATGAATTAACACCAATAGATGCATTAAATGTATTATCAAAAATGAAAGAAAAAATGAAATAAAAAAACAGTAAGAAGCAACAATAAATTATTGACAAGAAAAAAGTTTAATAATAAAATATGAATGTATACAAAATATCAGAATAATAGAACAGTGATTAAGACAAAGAAAAATAGGAAAAATAAATAGGAGGAAAGGAAAATGAGGAGAACAAAAGAAATGAGAAAACAAAACGGTCTAACATTAATTGCACTGATAGTAACAATTATTATAATGTTAATTCTTGTTACTATTACAGTAAATTTTGCAATAAATGGAGGGGTGCTTGATTATGCCAAAAAAGCAAAACTAGAAATGGAAAATACAATAGGCTATCAAGAAAATTTAGCAAATGAATTATTTAATTTTGCGGATGGAAATGGAGGCGGAAGCAGCGGAGGAAACGAAGACGGAGGCGGAAGTGAAGAACCGCCAATAGAAGAACCTCCTGTTCTCCCTACATTTACTTATACAGGTGAATATGAAATCGTCAATGATGATGACACTCCTTACACAGAGGGAAACAAAAATTGGAAAATTAGATTTCTTACATCAGGCAAACTAACAATAAGAGCAGATGTGAAGATTGATGTATTCCTTGTTGGCGGCGGAGGCGGCGGCAGCTGGTAAAACCGCTTGCTGTTGTCTGTTGTAAAGGCAGGCGCTGCCGGAGG
>USOV01000026.1 GCA_900556455.1 uncultured Clostridium sp.
ATTTAAAATATAAAATTTCCATGGTTGTCTATTTCTTGCAGAAGGTGCAAGACTTCCACTAGATAAAATCTTTTCTAATTGTTTTTCAGAAACCTCATCATTTGTAAACAATCTAGCAGAACGTCTATTATCAACTATTTCATCAAAATTCATATCAATACCTCATAAAATATTTTAAATATATTTTATACGATTTGTAGTGCTAAAAAGTGATTTTTAAGATATTAAATTTGTTTATATAAATTAATTAAAAGTGTACTGTGGTTTAATTATATATTATTTTAAATATTTAACATCTGTATCATTCAAAATTTGCATTTGAGATATAGCAATTTTGTTTAATTTTTCAAGTCTTTCAGATTGTTTTAATCCTTCTTTTATAAAAACAGAATTTAAATTTTCTAAATTTGCTAAACATATCAATTCATTCATAGTAGCATAATCTCTTATGTTGCCATCTAAATTAGGATTATTGGTACGCCATTCTTTTGCAGTCATACCGAATAGTGCCATATTTAAAACATCAGCTTCTTCTGCATAAACAAAATTTATTTGATTTTTGTTTAATTCTTTAGGAATTAAATTGTTTTTTATTGCGTCAGTATGTATTTTATAATTTATTTTTGAAAGTTCTCGTTTTGCATTCCATCCTATTTGTTTTTGTTCTTCTGCTTTTAGTCTCTCAAATTCTTTTATCAATAACAATTTGAATTTTGGACTAATCCACATTCCAAATTCAAAAGCAATATCTTTATGAGCATAAGTTCCACCATATCTACCAGCTTTTGAAATTATTCCAATCGAATTTGTTTTTTCAGTCCACTCTTTTACACTAATTTTATAACTATTTAAACCTGCTTGACTTTTAATTATGGCGAATTCGCCATAATTAAAATTAGGATTATGAATTTCTTCCCAAATTCCTAAAAACTCAATAGTATTTCTGTTTCTTAACCAATCTGAAACAAAAAAATCACCATCTTTAGACTTTAACATATCAGTAATAGATATATAATCCTCGTTTTCGATTTTTATATATGATATTTTTTGATTTAAAACACTTAATTCTGCCATATTTTAACCTCCTCTTTCAAATAATTCAGCGATTATTTTTCAACATTATATCAAACATTAGTTCTATAATCAATATTTATTAAAATATTTGTAAAATAAAAATTACTATACAATATACAGTACTCAAAATATTGAAGATATTAGTTTTATATGATACAATTATTAAAAATTATTAGCGAAAAGAGAAGAATTATGTTTTATTATAGTAATATTGTTTATATTGGAGGAAAAAAATATACATATTCATTAGATGATGATAAGAATAAATTGATATTAGTACCTTTGTCAAAGCCCAAGAATGAATTCATAATATCAAATGAACTAAGGGGAAAATGGCTGTATTTAAAAGGAGATGAACTTTCTAATTTTAGCGTTTTACTTGGTATAGGACATGTTAATAGAGGTAATATTGTTTTTGATATAAAATGTTTAGTAAAATATATTCCCGAATTTAATAAGAAAACAAATAGGCCAAGAACATTTAAGTCAATATGGTTTTCATCATTGGCTATAGATTATTTTATTGGACATAAAAATGGGCTATTAGATAAATCTATTGAAATATTATCAGATTTTAAAAATGATTCCGATGATAATAATAAAAAACTCAAACAAACACGAAAACATAAATTTATTTATAAAGGAACCGAATATAAAATTTATTTTATGACTATAGGAAGATTTGAATTTGAAAAAAGATTTCCTTTTAATATATTTTCAACTTTAAATATTGAGACTTCCAAAAATATAAATCTTAATGATTTATACGATTTAATCAATATAGTCAAACTTTTCTTGCAATTTATATCAAATAGAAGATTCATAGATATTGATGAAATATTTTTAATGAAAGAAAATGGAAAATTTTCTTTTTCAGGAACAGTCAAGTTAGATGATGAATCTAATCTAATGGAGCCTAGCAAGTGGAATATAATTCCGTATGAATTAATAAAAGATAATCTAAGTAGTCTATTACAAGAAATTGCAAATAATAATATATGTTTTAGATCTTTATTTAATTTTGAAAAAGGCAAAATAAATACAGTTGATATAATGAATATTTGTGCTAGCTTCGAGAGTCAGTTTGATAATACATATCCTAATTTTAAAAATAATAACTTTAAAAAAGTAAAAAAAGATATAATTAAATATATTACAGAAATGCCTAATAACTATAATGAACATGAATTAGATGAAATGAGCATTATTATTAACGGAATTAAAAATTATAGTGATACTCTAAAATCAAAATTGCAATTCGCATTAGATGAATTTGTAAAGATATATGAGGATGGAGGAGGAAAAGTAGAATTTGATTTTGGGAAAAATTATATTAATATGCCAGATAGATTTAAAAATGTTAGAAACGCATTAGATCATGGTAATGTTAAATATCAATTATCAGGGCAGAATTATTTTGATGTTGACCTAGTCAGAGCTATTATTTATATGATGATATTGAAAAAGATTGATATGCCAAATGAAAAAATTAAAGTATGTGTTAGAAAAATTATAAAAGGATATGAATAATATTGCAAAAATATAAAACTTATGTTAAAGTATAATCAAATAAATCGAATTATATAAAAAGAGCATTACTTTGCAGATATATTTTTTCGCATACCTGCTCCGTAATCGCTCCATTTGAAATCAACTTACGGACTTAATTGTTCGTAAGTTTTTATTTTATGTGTCAATTATTAACATATTTATTTTTTCTTAATCGTAAAGCATTTAAAATAACCGTAAAACTACTAAATACCATTGCTAGACTCGCAATCATTGGATTTATAGAAATTCCAAAGGGTTTTAATAATCCTATTGCAACAGGTATCATCAAACAATTATAGAAAAATGCCCAAAATAGGTTTTGCTTTATATTTCTAATTGTTTTTTCACTAATTTTAATCAATTTTAATATTGAATCTAAATCATTTTTTGTCAAAACAACATCACTGGAATCCATTGCAATATCAGTACCACTTTTTACGCTTACACCAATATCTGCATTTGTTAGTGCCGGACTATCATTTATTCCATCGCCACACATCATAACTTTATTTCCATCTTCTTTTAGTTTCTTTATTGTTTCTGATTTTTGCGATGGTAAAACGTCTGAAATTACTTTACTTATTCCAAGTTCTTCACCTATTTTTTCTGCTGTTTCCTTGTTATCTCCTGTTAACATTATAGTTTTTATATTATGTTTTTTTAACTTACTTATAACATCTTTTGCATTTTTTCTTACAATGTCATTTACTCCTATCAATGCTAAAATTTCTTTCTCATTTGCAACATAAATGATACTATTTCCATTAATAGCTAATAAATTTTCATCTTCTAAATGATTATTTTTAATAGAAAATTTCTCTATTATTTTTCTATTTCCTAATATTATTTTTTTATTATCAACTTCTCCAGTCAATCCATATCCTGCAATATTTTCAATATTTTTTACTTCGGATTTCGAAATTTTATTTTCTTGCATATATTCTAAAAAGGCTTTTCCTATTGGGTGTGTTGATTTTTCTTCAATGCTTCCTGCAAGTCTAATTAGTTCCTTTTCTGTTAAATTACTATAATTATATATTTGTGAAATTCTTAATTTTCCGTAAGTTAATGTACCTGTCTTATCAAACACAACAGTGTTAATTTTTGAGGCATTTTCTAATATCTCACTCTTTTTTACCAATATTCCATTACTTGCACATATTCCTTCACTTATAACTATTGCAAGAGGTGTTGCTAAGCCTAGGCTACAAGGGCAAGCAACTACTAGTATTGTAACAAATGTGCTTAATGCTGTTCCGAAGTCATACCTTAAAATCAAATACATAACCAAACTTATTATAGCAATTACAATAACTACTGGAACAAAATATCCGGAAATTTTATCAGCAATTTTTGCTATTGGAGCTTTTGTATTACTTGCTTCTATGACTAATTTTACTATCTCTGATACTGTTGATTCTTTTCCAATTTTTTCAGCCTTATATTTTATAAAGCCATCATAATTCAAACTTCCAGCAATTACTTTATCTCCAACATTTTTTGTTACTGGTTTACTTTCACCTGTAATAAATGACTCATCTAAATGAGTTTTTCCTTCTATTATTTCACCATCTACTGCAATTTTGTCTCCTGCTTTTGCAATTACAATATCGCCTTTTTTTATCTCATCAAGAGTTACTTCTTTTAGCTCGCCATCAGCTTCAATTATTGCCTTGTTTGGAGTGATTTCAACTAACTTCTTTATTGCATCTTTGGTTTTATCTTTGCTTATTCCGTCGATATATCTTCCTAGTTTAACAAAATAAATAACTATTGCCGCAGATTCAAAATACAAGTTCATTGTATAATGCATATTCCCCTTTATTATCATATACATTCCATATAAACTATAAATAAAACTACTTACAACACCAATTGTAACAAGTGTATCCATGTTTGGTATCTTATGAATTAAATTTTTATAACCACTTTTTAAAATATCATATCCATAGTAAAAAAAAGCTATTGTAAGAATCAATAAACTAACAGTGTAATTTATAGGGTTATATTCTGCACTTAAAAATTTTATAGTTGGCAAACCAATCATGTGCCCCATAGATATATACATAATAATTATTGCTAAAATTGTAAAAACAATAAATTTTATTTTTTCTTTTTTATTATTCTTCTCTATATTAAATTCTTTAAATATTCCTAAACTTTTAAATCCTGCTTGTTTTATATATTTTTCTATTTTTTCTTGATTTAAAATTTGCTCATCATAAGTTATTGTAGCATTTGCCATTACAAGATTTACATTTGCTTCAAAAACTCCATTTTGTTTATTCAAGTATTTTTCTAATCCATTTGAGCAAGCACTACAAGTCATTCCATCAACAGCTAATATTATACTTTTCATATTATTAATCCCTTATAATTTCATAGCCAAGATCTATGATTTTTTCTTCAATTTGAGCAATATCTAAATCTTTTTCTGATTTTATTATTACCATTCCAGTATTATGATTTGCCTCTACACCTTCTACGCCATTAATTTCTAATAATGCTGTTTTAACTCTATTTTCACATCCTGCACAAGCCATTCCATTTATTTTAATTTTTAATTCTTTCATTTTTCCACCTTTCTCCTTTTTAGATAGTTTTATTTTTATGAAGCAACACTGTGCTCCGCTACAATTTTTCATAAACTACTTAACACTACCTACGTAACATTATAAATCATAAAGGTTATTTTGTAAACAGGGGGATATTAGGTTTTACGACATATAATCAATGATATTTTTAACAATATTTCCAAAAATATAACAAGCATTATTATTTTCACAATTTTAAAAGAGCACTCTGCCAATAATTTTACTTATTGGAAGTGCTCCTTGTTTATAGTTTTTTTATTAACAAAAACCCATTTTTTGTTAATATTTTGGAATCCTTAGAACCTCTCCTGTGAATATTAAATTAGGATTTTTAATATTGTTTAACTCAACAATTGATGCTATTGAAACCCCGAAGATATTAGAAATATAAGTTAAGGTATTTCCTCTTTGTACAATATATAACCTATGACCGGTTTCATGTATAGTATTGTTATTTAAAGAAGGTACATATATTCTTTCCCCAACATAAATTAAATTTGGATTTGAAATACCATTGATTTTTGCCAAATATTGATAAGATGTATGATATCTAACTGCAATTTGGCTCAATGTATTTCCTCGTTTTACTATAATGTAATCAGAATTTTGAGATACATCTGGTGTTGTTTCTGTAGGAATTGTAGATGAATCTGATAATAAAATTCCATCCGAAAAATAATCCCTATCTACATAACCAGAAATTCCCGAAATTCTTCCTCTATCTGTATATTGAAAACCAACCCAAGTATTCCAATTACCATTACCAGGTTCAGATACATAATAATCTGCAACCCAAATTGGATATTTTGAAGCTAATTCCTTTGTAAAGGTATATGCTGCATTATAAGCATCGCTATAAATAACAACCTCTTTACCAGATAACCTTGCCACTTCAGCTAAAAACACCTCAGCAATTTCATTAATTTCAGCTTTGCTTAAATCCCCAAAATTCTCAAAGTCCATTGCAAGCCTGCAATCTGGAGAAGTTGCCTTTATGACTGAAACAAAAAATTTTGCTTGTATAAGTGCCTCAGTAGTAGTTCGTGCAGTCACATAGTGATAAAAACCAACCTTTAAACCATTATCTTTTGCATTTTCATAATTATCTCTAAAATATGGGTCAATATAATTACTTCCCTCACTAGAACGAATATATACAACATCAATTCCAGTATTTCTTACAGCAGAATAATCAATATAGCCTTGCCACTCGCTAACATCAATTCCTTCATAAGTAATAGAAGTAGAAGCCGGAAAAGCGAAGCAAAAAGTTGGGAACAACATAAGGACCAGTAAAAAACAAAAAACTTTTTTAACCATAAAACCTCCTTATCAGAATATATGAAAGTATTAGAAAAATATAATTGAATTATAATGAAAAATATTATATAATTCCTATAAATATAATTTTAGGAGGGATATTATGGAGTTTATTAAAAAACTGTTTTCTAAAACATCTGAAACTTTTAGGAAACTTATTAAAAAATTCCCAGTTACTTTAGCCATCATTGTATTTGCAACACTATTTATGACAATAGATATTAATCAAGATGTACAAATCTTTGATAAGATAATGTTGTTTAGCACAGTTTTTGCAGTAGAGTCTTTCTTTACAGAAGTTTGTATTTATGAGAAAAAAAGCTTTAGAATTATTGGTTATTTGGCATCTGCACTTATTGCAATTGGTTTCACAGTGTTAGTTTTAGGTGGCGTTACAATCTATAAGGATACTATTTCAAGAATTTTACTAGGATATTTAATTATCTTGTTTATGATTGCAATTTACAAAATAATAAAAGAAAATGGTGTAAATTTTCAAGAGTACCTATTAAAGGTTTTTGCAAATATGTTTAATAGTACAATAACTTATTTAGTACTAAATTTAGGCTTAACATTAATTACAGTAATTTTTGTAGAATTATTATTAAATGCATGGGGAGATATATTACTTAGAATACAAGTTTTATTATTAGGATTATTCTATGTTCCAGCATTACTAAATTCTGTATGGGATGTTAAAGAAAAAGAAGTAAATACCTTTTTTAAAGGATTAGTAAAATTTGTGCTATTGCCACTAGTTTCAGTTGCAATAGTAATTATATATATGTACATAATAAAAATCTTAGTTTTAAGACAAATGCCATCAAATGTAATATTTAGAATATTAGCAGGAATATTTGTAGTAGCATTTCCTGTATGGAATATGGCAAGAAATTTTCAAGAAGATAGTAAATTTATAGAGAAATTAACTAAGTTACTACCATATTTCTATATGCCATTTATACTGTTAGAAATATACTCATTATATGCAAGAATATCAGAATTTGGAATTACACCAGTTAGGTATTTCGGTATAGCATTTATAGTTATGCAAGTTATAACATTAATATTAACAGTAATAAAAAAAGGAGAAAAGTTATCTCACACATTTATTTACATGGCTGTATTAGCACTAATAAGTTTTGTGTTACCTCTAAATTACTCTAAAGTTTCAATATTAAGCCAAAGTAGTATTTTAAAAAGCGAATTTCCTGAATCTTCAACATATTCAGAGCTATCAAAGGAAAGTAAAATAAGAATTTCTGGAGCTTATAAATATTTGGTAAGAAATGATGCCTCAGAATATATACCAGAATATATTAAACAGTACAAAGAAGATATATATAATAATTATTATGATGAAGACTATGATAATTTCCAACATATATACTTTGATAACAGCGAAATGGTAGATATTAGAGAATATTCAAAACTTACAGCAATTTATACATATGGAGACAGTGCAAACTTAGAATTTTATGCTACTAATAATAGAAATAATATAATGGTAGCTACAGATATAGGCAATCTTTTGGAAAATGCAATTCATTCAGGTAATGCAGAAGAATATTTAAGAAATAATAGCTTAATAAAAATAGACGATACAAGAGACATCTATATAAGGAATTTAAGAGCATCATATAATGAAGACACAAATGAAGTTGATAATATTTCAGTAGATGCATATTTATTATTTAGATAATTAGCAAAAGTGGAAAACAAAATGTTTTCCACTTTTTTATATAAATAGTAACATTTCATTCTACTGAAGAATATAATTAATTATCAGTTTAAAAATTCTTCTTATAAGTATTGACTTTTTCTTTGAATTTTGGTATTATTTTGATATTGTGATGTGCGAAAGTAGCTCAGTTGGTAGAGTGCAACCTTGCCAAGGTTGATGTCGCGAGTTCGAGCCTCGTCTTTCGCTCCATAATGGCGACATAGCCAAGTGGTAAGGCACGAGTCTGCAAAACTCTGATTCCCCGGTTCAAATCCGGGTGTCGCCTCCAAAACAGAAATAAAAGGAACCAAAAAGTTATTGGTTCCTTTTATTTAATTAATATCAAACATTACACAAAACAATTTTCAAAAATCTCCGTCCCTATTGGCATGCAATCTTATATTTCCCCAGTAATTCCATTAAATAGTCCATTACATTTTTTCTATTTATTTTATTACGTACTAGGATTTCCACGTCCATTATTCTAGTAGTATTTATTCCTATTGTTATTTTCCCTACTTTTGTATTTTCTTCTATTGGGGCTTCAAAATAATCTCTAAAGTTTATATCTGCCCAAATATTATTAGCACAATCTTTTGCTATTGGATATTTTGTATATTGTAACTCGCCTAAAGTAGTTACTAGTGTTTGCTTTACCCCCTTATATACATTTATTCGTTTTTCGTTTATTTTTCTCCAAGCTTCAAATTCCTCCTTTACTACTTCTCTTAAATCAACAAGTTCATAATTCTTATATGTGTATTCTATTAATTTTATTGAGTCACTTGTTCTTATTTTCTTTGTATCTGCTCCTAAAACTACTACTATTATGTCAAATCCATTCCTTGATACAGAGGTTACTAGGCATCTTCCTGCTCCATTTGTAAACCCTGTTTTTACACCATTTACCCCCTCTAGGTAACCGTAGTAATTCATTTGTATTGTTTATAGTTTTAGGATATCCATTTATTGTTACTGTATGAATTTTTGTTGATACAACTTTGGCAAATTCTTCTATATTTAAAGCATAATCCGCCATTAATGAAAGCTCATATGCTGTTGTATAATGTTCAGCATTATCTAATCCATGTGGTGTTATAAAATGTGAATGCTCTAATCCCAGTTCTTTTGCTTTGTTATTCATCATTTCTGCAAAGCTCTCTACACTTCCCCCTACACTTATCGCAATTTGAGTTGCTGCATCATTTCCAGAACACAAGAGCAAGCCATATAATAAATCTTCATATGTAATTTCATCGCCTGTTTTTAGGCCTAACCTTGAGCCTCCAATACTTGCAGCCTTTTTTTCGACTGTTATTTTTTCCTTTAAGTTGGTAATATTTTCCAGCATTACTATTGCCGTCATTATCTTTGTAGTAGATGCCATTGGGGCTTCCCTAGCTTCATCTTTGCCCCAAATTACAGTTTTACTTGTTCTATCATATACAACTGCATATCTAGAATTTATTGTTGGTGCTTTATCTTCTTTGGCTTTATTTATTTCCTCTTCTAACCATACATAATCTAGTTCTTCATAATCTTCTTCATCAACTGCGAAATTTATAATTGGTATTTGTATAATTATTAAAAAAATTAATAAAAATTTGCCTATTTTTTTCATATAAAAAATCACCTTTATAATTTTATTTTATAAAGGTGATTTTATGAATTTTTATTCCATAAATATTTTGTATGTTCTATATGCTTCAAATATATCAAATTTACTTGTTACTTCATATGGAGAGTGCATTGAAAGTACTGGGACTCCACAGTCAATTACATCTATTCCCTTATTTGCAAGAATATATGCAATTGTTCCTCCTCCGCCAACATCTACTCTTCCTAATTCTGCGAATTGGTATGCTATTCCTCTTGCTTCTAGCATATATCTAACTTCTGCTACATATTCAGCATTTGCATCTGATGCTCCAGATTTTCCTCTTGCTCCTGTATACTTATTTAGTCCTATTCCATATCCTAAGTATGATGCATTATTCTTTTCTGAAACAGATACATATATTGGGTCTAAACCAGCATCTACATCTGATGATAACATTCTTGAATTGCAAAATACTTTTTCTAAAAGGTTAGGTCTATTACTGTTTGTTTTATTTAATAATTCTGCAACAAATGTGTCAAATACATGTGATTCCATTCCAGTATTTCCCACACTTCCTATTTCTTCTTTATCTGCTAATATGCATACTGCTGTTTTTCTTGGCTTTTCTACATCTAATATTCCTCTAAGTGCAGTATATGCACACACTCTATCATCTTGGCCATATCCTGCTACCATGCTTCTATCAAATCCTAGTGATTTTGCTTTAAATGCTGGAACTAGTTCTAGCTCTGAGCTTATTAAATCCTTTTCTACTATACCGTACTTCTCATTTAATATTTTTAAAATATTGAATTTTACTCTTTCAGATGTTTTTTCATCTCCGAATGGAATACTTCCAACTAGTAAATTTAAGTCTTCTCCATTTATTCCGTCTTTTAGCTTTTTTTCCATTTGGTCTTGTGCTAAGTGTGGTAATAAGTCTGTTATCGTAAATATTGGATCTCCTTCTTCTTCACCTATATTTACATTTATTTTTTCCCCAGTTGTTTTTACAATTACACCATGAATACTTAGTGGTATTGTTGTCCATTGATATTTCTTTATTCCACCATAATAATGTGTTTTTAAGTATGCAAAACCTGTATCCTCATATAATGGGTTTGGTTTTAAGTCTAGTCTTGGTGAATCTATATGTGCTCCTACAATATTTAGCCCTGTTTCAATTGGCTTTTCTCCAATTACAGCAGCATAAATAGCTTTACCACGATTTATATAATACACCTTATCTCCTGGAAGTAATACTACTTTTTCTTGAATGTTTATAAAATTATTTTTTTATCAACTTTTTTCTTATTTTAACACTTACATCATTTTATGATTTTTCTGCCCTCTTCTTTTCCCAGTCTTTTTCCTTGTTATCCCGCTCCTCGACAAGGTGATCCCATGCCAGCTGGAAGGCTTTGTACAATTCGGTTTCTCTGATCATTCTCCCATCACAGAGGTGTTCTCCTTTTTTCGCATAATGCTGCCCACATTGCCAAACCTTGATACGTCCTTCCATCCTCGTGATGGTTCTCCTACTAAAGGTGTGCCCGCAAATCCCGCAGATGATCCGGTGACTCAGTGGATTTTCGTCCGTATATTGTCCCATTGATTTTAAAAAATGCTTCTTCATAAAAGACTCTCGCCGATCCAGTTCCAACTGTACAGCCTCCCAGATCTGCTGGCTAACAATTGGAGGATGGTCTTCCTTGATATAGTATTGTGGTAGCTGCCCCTCGTTTTTTACGGATTTATGAGTCAAATAATCTGGCGTATACGTTTTCTGCAGAACAGCGTCTCCCATGTGCTTCTCGTTTCGAAGGATACTTTTAATCTGATTGCACGTCCATTTGCTTTTGCCCATGCATGTGGGAATTTCCTTCTCATTAAGAATTTTCACAATCACGTCTGGATTGATTCCTTCCATAAAAGACTCGTAAATCCATTTTACCACTTTGGCTTGTTCTGGGTTTATGATCAGTTTGCCGTTTTCATCGGAATCGTAGCCATAGAAACGATTTGTGTTGAGATGATGGATGCCTCTCTTAAAAAGGGATCGGATGCCCCACTGACAGTTTTCAGAAATGCTCCGGCTCTCATCCTGTGCGAGGGACGATAAAATTGTAAAAAGCAATTCTCCAGTGGAATCCATCGTGTTGATATTTTCTTTTTCAAACCGAATCCCAATTCCTAAGTCTTTCAATCTCCGTGAGTACATCAGGCAGTCCTGCGTGTTTCTGGCAAATCGGCTGATGGACTTCGTAATCCCCATGTCGATCAGGCC
>USOV01000027.1 GCA_900556455.1 uncultured Clostridium sp.
TACATTCTGATATGATATAATCAAGCATATTCATGCTTGCAGCAAATCGAGGTTATAGTTTCCTACTACATTCTGATATGATATAATTTTTAAAAGGAACAAAATATGAAGATGATAGTTATAGTTTCCTACTACATTCTGATATGATATAATCTTCCATATTATATCCTCCTAAAACCGATAGTTATAGTTTCCTACTACATTCTGATATGATATAATAAATCAACAAATAAATCAACAGCTTGCTGAGTTATAGTTTCCTACTACATTCTGATATGATATAATAATAAGTTCTTATTATTTATGTCTGGATTTGTTATAGTTTCCTACTACATTCTGATATGATATAATGAATATACTTAATGGATTTGCTAATGGGCTGTTATAGTTTCCTACTACATTCTGATATGATATAATCCAGTAGCGAATACAGTTACTATATCTTGAGTTATAGTTTCCTACTACATTCTGATATGATATAATGAATTTATCAATTTATTCATTAGGGCTTTAGTTATAGTTTCCTACTACATTCTGATATGATATAATATTGCATTACTAACATATTTAGATAATGCTGTTATAGTTTCCTACTACATTCTGATATGATATAATTTAAATATACTGTATGTAGGCGCGCAACTAGTTATAGTTTCCTACTACATTCTGATATGATATAATTTTTTTTGATTTATATAGTTTTCAAATTTAGTTATAGTTTCCTACTACATTCTGATATGATATAATGTATGATCCTATAACCATTGCTAAGACTGGCTTTAGCGACAAATTATCATAAAAAAAGTAACTATTTTTCATCTAAAATAGTTACTTTTTTATGATTTTTAAAATAATGATAATTGATCTGCATTAATTTTTCTCTCCCTTACTGTCTTTTTTCCTATTAAAATTTCCATACTTACATACTGTTTTTCTGTTACTTTCATACATCTTATTGAACCTTTCTTTGGCAGATTATCTTTTAATCTTGCATAATGCTTGTTTACCCCATCGTCACCATTACATATTCTAGAATAAACCGAAAATTGTAGCATATCATATCCATCTTTTATTAGAAATTTTCTAAATTGTGCGTAAATTTTTCTATCTCTTTTCGTTACTACTGGCAAATCAAAAAATACTATTAATCGCATATACTTACCCATATATATGTCTTTCTAAAGGTATTATAATCGGTACTTGCAACTTAGTATAGTCTTTGCTTTGCACACTTGTAGTAAACGAACTAACAAAAATTTCTATTGCATTACTTACACACACTCTTTTTCCAGATATTATAACTTCATAATTAAGTAAATCCACCAGATTTCTTCGAATGTTAGCATTAAATTCTTCAGTCTCTTTAACGTTTTGAATTGTCCACAAATCTACAAGAGCTCTAAATGGTTCTATAAAATCATCAGCAAGATTGTAGTTATTTAACTCGCTTTTATGATGTATTCCTAGACAATGAATATATCCGTACTGACTTATCGTTCTAGCAATTGCACCACGTAATATAGAATATCCATAATCCAAACATGCATTATATACATTTTCTAAATTTCTATTAAAGCCTTTTCTAAATAACGTTTCAAAATATATTTTTGCACTTTGTCCCTCTATATTCTGCGTATCACCAGAATCGACATCTTCTAACATTTTCAAAAGTTTCTTTTCTGTATCATATTTTCCAATGCATCTTAACACGTATGACTGATTAAATATTTTCTGCTTAATTATTCTTTGCCAACAACGTTTCTTAAAAGGCTCTGTTAATGCAATTTGCATTTTTATTATTTTAGTCTGCCTACTATGCTGAAAGTATGGAAGTATGTAACCATTTGGAGTATGCTTGTTATCGCAAATGTATACTATTATATTGTTTTCACAAATTTTACTTAACAAGCCTTCGGTCAGTAAAACTTGCTGCGACTCTAATACAATAGCTGACACATCCTCTATCGGCACACTCCAAATTTCCTCTTGTTGTATTTGTATTTGATTATTTTTTAATGACAATTTTGAGGGATGAGAAATAATCAAACTCCTCCAACTCATTTTTACCACCTCCTATTTTTTACTTTTTATACCTCCTTTCCTTTTCTCATTCTTAACTTTATAATAATTGCCAAGAACGTCTACTTCATATTTTTCGAAAACTTCTAAGTTTTGTGCTCCAGGTCTCGCAGTTTCCTTACCATCTATTAAACTTTTATCATGATTTATTAATGTCAAAGTTCCAGTACTAACATCAGCACCATGAAAATACATAATCTTTATTTTCTCGCCTTTCTTTTTCACACCAACCAAATCGTTGTAATATAAACTAAAAATAAATTTATAAGTCTCATCCATCTCAATCCATTCATCTTGAGATTTTCCAGCCTTTATTGCCTTATTAGGTAAAACATTCTTTATCATATCAGCAACATACAATGGAACCAAATAATACTTTCCATTCTTAGTAAAAACATCAACTCTAACCATTCCACCATTTGCTGCGATTCCTTTTCCACTACCCTTTTGCAGTTCCAATCCTGAATTCATACTACTAGGAACCTTTATACTCTTTACAACAGGTCCATCACCCTTTTTTGCCCTTTTTCTTAATACATATTCACTATTAAATGCCTTATCTGCCCTAAAATTAAATTCCTCCATTCGAGAATATATCGAATCATAAAGTTCCTTATCGCTTTGATATATCTCTCGATAATTCTCATTTGTTAAAATCATTTCTATTTCAGATTTCGTTATTTGATTTAGAAACTTTTTACGCATTACAATTCCTTTATCCGTCAGCTTTGCAGAATATATCGTCTCTTCATGTGCTTGACCTGTCACTTTTCTGTTTGGCATTCTAGAAACAAATATTGGCTTAATTTTCGTCACATCAACATCATTATAATTTTTAAACATATCGCTAGCTAAATCATGACTTGGATTTTCACTCATCCTTGCTTCTAATTCTTCTTTAAATTCTGGCCAAGGTCTTTCCATTTCATGTGTCTTATATTTTACATCTACGATTTCGCCAGTCTCTTCATCAAAATATTCTCCATTTTTATTTTGATAATATAATTCTTTTTGCTTGCTATATTCACGAATTCTTTTTTGAAATTTTTCAGTAGCACATGCTATTATCACAGCATCTTCAGCATGATGTAAATCGTTCTTTTCACGATCTTTTGTTGGTATTCCCCAATAATGTCTAAGTGCCGTAGTACAGCTTCCTACAATTGCTTTTACCTTTATTCTATTTTCAGGTTCACCAAAGTTTTCAAAAGCCAAATTCTTTTTTATATAATTCAATAAAAATCTAGCAATATATTTTGTATCATTCAAATTTTTCTCTAGCCAATCTCTTTCTTTATCAGCATTAAAATTCTTCACTAATAAATTCTCACGTTTTTTCATATTGTTACGATAAGTTGTTTTTACAAAAGCTTCAAACTCATCCCAATTAGATGTTGACCCCAAATATTCAAAAGGTGTCTTATTTTTCTTTTCTTGATTTTCTCGAGACAAAACTAAAACTTTGTTATTATATGAATCATCAAATGATCTACTAAATGGTATCGCATGATCTATTTCTACATAACCATTTTCAAACAGTCTAGCATATTCTATAGGCTGCATTGAGTATGCACTTTTTCCATTTTGCTCACGGTATAACCTTACTTTTAACATATCAACAGGTTTAGCTGTTATTCCAAAATGCTGTTTTATATCATTTTTCAATATTTCGTTTTGCGTTCTATTTTCCTTTTGTTTACTCTCTATATCTTTTCTCTCTTTAAAATTTTTAGTAAGCTCTCTTGCAAGCTCTATATGTATTTCGAAAGGTGATCCATACTTGTCTATTATTGCATTGATTACTTTTCTTGTTTGTGTAACAGAACGATACACAACTGGATTTCTTATTTCATCTTTCGAAATTACTGGTAACTTGTACTTAAGCTCACCATCATCATTTTTAAAATTATATTCAGCTGACTGGCAAGCTTTATCGTACTGTTTTCCTTCTTCTAAAAAAGGCAATATTTTATTTAATGCTTTATATGATAAATGTCCAAACTTTGCAAAAGTAACATTTGTTAGTTCATCTATTACTTTATCGTCTATTCCCAATTCAGATAATGCTTTAATAATCTCAACATCAGTTTTATTTCGTGTTAACACTTCAGCAATCTTATCGATTTTTTCATGTTCATTTTTACAAAGTTCATCAAAAATATTTAGAGCATCAGCCTTTTCAAAAGCAGTCTTAATTTCATGATATCCATTTAATTTTACAAATGTCGACGCATCTTCAACTTTATTTCTTATTTCCTCTGCAGATAATTTTTCATATTCCCCAGTCTTCTTATTTTTCGTAGGTTTTATATAATAATTTAGTCCAACAAAAACGGCTTCCTCTGGAATATCTAATTCACTTCTTATTTTTTTATATTTGACTCCACTTTTAAGTTTATATGCCAAATCTATAACTTTTTCTCTTTGTTCTTCACTTAAAAATATTTTTTTACTATCTACTTGATAGGCTAAATTATTCACTTTTTGAAGTAACATAGCTCTTTCAAAAGTCCAGCTATTTTTAGCAGCTCTAGGTTCGTCTTTTTCAAACGTACATTTTCCAACCATTTTATCCATTAATTCAGGAGTCATAAATGGTTTTTGATAATTGAATACTTGCAAATACTCGTTTTCAAAATCTGCACTAGTATACGTGTTGCCTAATTCTCTTTGTTTAGAGAAAAGTATTTTCGTTTCATCCTCTAATTCGCTCCTATCTATACAATTATTATACTGACCGTTTTTATTTCTTTTTGCATCTATATATTTTTCATCTTTAGCGAACATTTCTCCAACAGTTCTATAACCTTTCGCTTCCATATATGCCCTATTCAATGCAATTGATTTTATTATTTTTCCACCCTCATCACTATTTGCTTCTGTTTTTCTATTTGACTTATATCCTCTTCTTTTTGCTATTGATGTCAAAACTCTTGCCCACTCTCTAGGTGTCAATTTTCTATCCAAACCTTCTGCTCTTAACTGCCAAGTATCTATATCTTCATTAGATAAAACATATAACCTTTCTGTTTCGTCTTTAGAGATGATTTCATACTTTACAAATAATTCTTTAATTTTATTCATTCTTACTCTTCTTCTTTTTAATCTTCTCCTAAGACCTCTTGCAAGTCTTCTCTTTTCATTAATAGCTCCTCCATCTTTAGGTCTTTCTGCAGACGTAAATAGCCTAACACCCAAATTTTCAATACGATTTTTTTCTAAATTTACAACAGCCCAACCTATAGATGAAATTCCAATATCCAATCCCAAAGAATACTTCATATAAACCTCCTTCTAAACCCATAAAACGAAGATGTCCCTTACCTAAAAGGTAAGGGACTATTTAAACTTCTCATCTCATTGATTACTCAACTGATTTATTATAGTAACCAACTACACTCTGATATGATATAACTTGTACCATCATAGTACACTACTTTTGCTAATGTGTCAATAGTTTTTCCTTTTTTATATTATATCATATTTTCACGCGACTATTTTCTTTTTCGTTCGACAAGTTTCGACATAATTTTTTTTGATACTTTATTGGGATGTGTTTTTTTGTTTACAATTCATAGTTCCACAATCCAAGTTTTCCATTAACCTCTATCGGTTCTTCGAAAACTTGTACATCTGTTAATTGCCATGCATACCTTTCTTCAAAAGAACTCTTTGCATAAACATCTGGATTCTCTTTTAGGCACTCACTCTTTAATTTTTCGTCACATTTTATGCAATCTACTAAATTAACTTTGCCTAAAATTTTTCCGAGTGGCAATTCTGATGGAAGATATTTTTCTAGTCTCTCACTAGCTTCTTTGTCTACAGTCTTTCCAGCGTGTATCAAAAGTTCGCCTCTATATTTTGTTGGCCATCCTCTAAATTCAAATCTTTTGTAGCCTAACATTATAAGAGTCGCCCAAGGTTGCCTAATTGTTAATACTTTCATCTAGTTCCTCCCTTTAATTTTTTTAAATAAAAGTTTTCGGTTTTATTATTGAAAAATATAAGTATTATAAAATATCAAAACACATTAATTTTTCGCCATTTTCTAAAGTTTTTATATATTTTGCACCAAACTTCTCATAGTAATTATTTAAGGTTGTTTTTAAATACAGTCTCTTAAATCCTCTATTTTTAGCTTCACTTAATATCGTATCGTTTAATATTTTAGAATACCCCATTTGACAATATTCTTCTTTCACAAACATAGTCGCATACAAAGGTGTTAATTCTGGCATTTCCGGACAATCATGTGGAAAAATCGATATAAATCCAATCAATTCATTTTTAAATATAAGTAACAATTTGCAATAATCTCTCAATGGCAAATTCTGCTTAATCTTTTCTACTTTTTTACTAACCTTATCTTGAAATTCTTTGGCTGTTAATTCACCTTTTCCCCATTCTTTTTGTGTGAGAATCGCAACTTCTTCAAGAAATTCTGGACGATTTTTGATGTCGCAAATTTCAAAATTTTTGAGTAAGAAATTGTTAATGTTTTTTATATCTTTTTGATCTTTTTGTAAATTTCTCTTTTTCTTATCTCTAAGAATGATTCCTAATTTTTGCACAGGATAACCATCGACAATATCGTATTCAAATTTGTATTTCGAATCACTCTTATCATTTACAACAACTTCAACATCTTCTGCAATCTTATAAAAGCCATACTCGTTTTTGTCTGTATCATCAAATTGATATTTTTCTTTTAATGTGCTTTCAAACAATTCTTTAGAAACACATAAATCTATATCGTTTGCTTCTTCTCGGAGCCCATATAAAAGAAGTGAGCCACTTGACAAAATATAATATTCTCCAACAGGTAGCTCAAGTGAATTTAATCTTTGAATAAAATATGATTTGTCCATAATTTATTTTCCTCCAATTATTACTTTATTTGCTAATTATATCTGTAACAGTCACATTACTATTTCATATATTTCTCTATCAGCTCATTTAACTTTTTGGCATTTTCACTAGTATTTTCTTTATTCCAATCGCCAGTTTCTTTCAAAAGTGTCTTTTCATTTTTATCATAATTCCATATAGAAATTACATTAGCTCCCATGTCATTTCCACCAGATACAGCTTCAGTATAATTGTTATCTATTGTCTTAGCATACTCTTTCATAGTTTTTAAATCTTTATCATTAACTCTACCAACAAATTTCGTATCACCACTTAATATATAATTATTTAAAGTTTCTAAGTCTGTAGAAGCACTTACATATGCTGCCCTATCTGACTTTGAAAAAGAATAAATATTTCCACTGTCGCAAATAACTTTTCCGTTATATTGAAAGCCACATGCGTAATTTATGTATGAGCTTTCTAGAATTACATTTTCAATTAAAATGTCTGGCATTGAGATAAATTTATAAAAACAAATTATTATTAATGTTAACACAGCTATTATTCCTACTGAAAATCCACAAAATTTTTTCACGATATTTTTCATCTCCATATATTATATTTGTTCTCAACAAACACTACATCTAGTATTTGCATACAACATTTTCTACTTCACCAGACTTTCTTAAAAGTCTGTATATAATTGATAATAACATATTTTTGTAGATTTTGTATATGTATAGAAAATAATCAGATTAAAATTTTCAAATCATTATTTATATGTTGTATTTCATTTCTTGCTTTTCATTATTTCATAAAATATCAACTCTTCAAGTCTTTCTATATTTGAATATAAATCTGGTTTTCAAAAAAATTTTTAAATTTATTTGTGTTGTTTTTTAAAAAGCTAATAAAAAAAAAATTATAACAGCTATTATCAACCCCATAACAAGTTTGTTAATCAAATTCATTTCATTACTTGCATCATTGATTCAATTCTGAAGCAGTGATAATACAATAGAGCTTACAAGCCCCCACTCCATATATTTTGTAGTCGCCTTTTCTTTCCAAATTTTTAATTCTGTTAATATTAAATTCAATTTATTAAAAGTATCAATCTTCTTCTTTTTGCCAAAATTGGTAATCCAATTTTTTGAAATGATTCTATTTTACTACAAATTTTTTTCATTTTCTTAACATCAAAACCATCTCTAATACTATAATTAATTTCTAGTTTTTTAGACACATATCTTAAGAATATAATTTGTTCTATCATAAATATCAAAATTGTCAGTAAAAGAATTCCTGCTGCTATCAGCCAAGTATTATATCCATGAAAAGATAAATAAAAATATGTAATTAAACTTGTAATCGTCTATAATTTCCACGTAAAACTTGCTAATTTACTTTTTAAAGCACACTCTTTCTTATATTCTTCCAAAATTTCTTTCATTTTACTTTTTCTCCTTACTTCTATATTATTAAAAGCGTGTTTTCTATTTATTTAATATTTCTTTATATATTTAAGTACATATTTTGACAACTTAACGTAATAATATCGCATTTTACATAATCTGTACGTTTTTTTGTAATATGTCATGATATCATAATTAGGATTAATGTTTTGTGTAGGAAGGTAGCTTTACCTTCGGGTTATGAGGGCTAGCCGACAGGTTTATGAACTTTAGTGATTTCAACGGTTTTGCTTGATTTATCAAGGAAAACTTGGGGAATAATTTTTCGAACATTTGTGTAATTTTTTGAACTTTTTTGAATATTTTTTCCCCATCTTTTCCCCATGGATTTTACACGTATGTTCGCAATAAAAATGGGAAACCTAAAAATTAATTTTGGAGGTTTTGATTATGAAAGAAATAACATATCGTAAAGAAGGAGATTATTTAATTCCTAATTTAGCAATAAAAGGAACAGAATCTGATTACCATATTGGATTATATGGACGTTTAAAATTAGAGTATATGAAGAAACATAGCCTAGGTTTATATAGCGATTTAATATTAAATGGTACATTACCAGAGTACCTAATTGAGATAGATAAAACTGCAAATGAGAGAACAAAAATGATTATTAATGAACTTGCTAAGGAAGAAAAAGTTGATGAAAACTTGAAACAAAATAATCAATTAGAGTGGGTTAGATGTATGAATAATATTAAAAATAGAGCTGAAGAAATTGTACTTAAAGAGTTAATTTATTGTTAAATAAAATTTGAAAAAGGGTTAATTCTTGTCCTAGCAAGCACTGAATTTGTTCACACGAGATTTTCGTATTTTCAAATTCTATGCAATGGGACAAGTCCCAATCCCTTTTATAAAATATTAAATGTTAGGAGAATTATTATGATTAATTTTAGAGAAGTAAATGAAGATGATATATTAAAAGAATGGTATGATTGTATGGAGAGTACCTACTTATGTTATACAAATGAACAAGATAGAAAACATGAATTTAAGTATGATCCTTTTAGAGAAAAAATATTAAAGAATGTTTCTAAACAAAATAAGAAATATGTAGAAAAGCAACTCGATTTAATCTATGATGATTTTATGAATTATTTAATTTATATGAATGAGAAATATTATAGAAACGGTTTTGTAGATGGCTCTCAACTTGTTATGGGATGTTTTGAAAAATAAAAACTTTAATACTATTTTTATACACAATAAAACAGGAAGTATAAGATTTCCAAATCTTATTACTTCCTATTTTTATTATATCTTCCCTTTTTATATTCATTACCTTCTTTATGGCAATTGTAAAATAAAAATCTATCTAAATTAATTTCTTTATTACAAAATGGACAACTAATATACCATTGCTCCAAAAAATGATTATTTTTATTATCAATTTTTTTAAAACATCTTGGACATAATAAAGACGTATTATCTAATATTTTTTTTATTTCTTTATTATTTTTTGAATTATTAAACATTAAAAATCTATTTGTAATTATGGAATTATTAACTGTATATTCTATTTCATTTATAAGTCCAATTTTTTGTAATATTTTTAATGTTAATTTAACTACATAAGTTTGAACTGTTGGCATAACATGATAAAAATATGTTATAAATTCTTTTATATTATCTTCATCATTAAATACCATATTTAGATTTCCATCTTCTGTTTTATAATGATGGCAAGTAGTAATTATATGTTGTGTTTTATTCCATATTTTTTCTAACCCGTATATCTTCTTTCTTTGAATACCTTATGTTATATAGGGTTTCAGCATATGATTTACTAAAAACATCTTTTGAAACTTCATATATTGTATTCTTTTTTGTTTCTTCATCTATTTTATCAATCGAGAATTCATCAATTGATTTATCTAGAAATTCATATATAAATTCTACTCCCTTGTTTTCTAAAATTTCTAAAAAATACAAATTATCTTTTAACGGCTTTCTCAACAAAGAATATGCTATACTTGCTTTCATTTTTGAAGCTGCAATATTTGCTTCATATGTATAGTCTAAATAATCAGCCCATACAGAAAAAAACATATGCCTATAATATAAACTACTTATTTCTTCTTTATATCCGTGTAATCTCAAATATTCTATATCATGATTATTCAATAATTCTTCGTCACCTTGTTTTAGTTCCAATTTAATATTATGCCAATCTCTTCTGTTTGCTCTTTTTACTAAACTCAGCATTGTGTTATGACATAAAATAAGGTAATTATAACTTGTTAATTCATATCCATCAAGAAAAAAATGTTCCATATTATTCTCCTTAAAATAAAATGTTTTATTTTTTACATTTTAAAATCTTATACAAAATTAATTCTTCTAGTCTAGTTTTACTTGAAAAAGTTTCAAAAAAATTGAAATTTTCTTTATCCTCTAAAAATGACTTTTTTATCCAACCTAAACTTATAGATATTATTAGAATTAAAGCAAATGCTATAGGTAACATACCCCAAAATCCAGTGTTATCAACTATTTTTTGAATAGCAATTCCCCATATTGACAAAGACAAAGTTCCTATAATAATAGGATTTATGTACTTGATCGTAGTTCTATCTTTTTCAGCTTTTATTTCTTGCAATATAATATTAAGCTTATTAATGCTATTCAATTTATTTCTATTACAATAGTTAGTAATCCACTTTTTTTGATATTCGTGAACTGCTTGAAAAAATGATTTTAAATGTTTAATACTATATATTTTTTTATAATTAAATTTGAATTCTATCTTTTTTGATGCTTCTATTATGAAAATAATTCCACTAATTATAAATAATAGTATTATTGCAAAAAAATAAATTAATACAG
>USOV01000028.1 GCA_900556455.1 uncultured Clostridium sp.
AAAAACAAATTTCTACGTTTCTGGAATGTAAAAAAACATTTTTTGGAAGAGTAAAATATTTCTTTAAGTATAGCAAAAAGAAAAAGGAAATAATTGATGAAAATGTAATAGACGAGTTTTATAATGTAGAAGATAAAGGAAACATAAGGCATACTTATTATGAAGATATAAAAGATTTAATATATATTTGTAAAGAACTAAAGGGTAAAACTATTTTAGCTACAACAACAAGACTAGATATTCAAAATTTAAATATAAAAATTGAAATATTAAAAAAGAAAATAGAAAATGCAAGCCTTTATATTCAAGAAATAGAATCTCATAAAAAGAGCATCTTTGAATTTTGGAAGTTCACGAATAAAGATGAGAAAAATCAATTGACAGAGGGAATTGTAAAAGTAGGAAGCAAAACTAAAATAGAAAAAACATTTAATTTAAAAGAAGATTTAGAAGAGTTTGGAAAACAGATTGATGTATCTGCAAGAAAACTACTAAATGAAGAAGAACAAGAAAGTATTTTAGTTACAGCAACAGCTATATTAAAAGACATTAATTTAATCTTAAAAGATAAGCCAGTAAAACATAAAGAACTGAAGAAAGATTTGCTTGAGATAGAAGAAAAACATTTAAACCATAGAGAAACAAAAAGAAAGCCAGAGAAATATCTTAAACTTAATGAAGAAACAACAGATGAAGATTATACTAAAACTTTAAAAAAAGTTATAAAAAATATAGAAAGTGCTTTGAAAAAGAGTACAACAAATGTAAGTTTACCTGTGTATAGTTTAACAAATCCTAAGAAAGAATTAGCAACTTTTGAGATTGTACCGAAAAAATTAATTGAAGAGGGTAAAGAAGTAAATTTATACAAGCTAAATATAAAACAAGGAACTAGTTTAATTGCTTTTAGTAATATAATATTCTTTAATAATAGAAACCAAACATTACCAATAGGAATGGATTATTCAAGCAAAGTGTTAATTGACCTAAGAGAAGCAAAATTAAAAAAGCAAGAAGAAAAGAGCAATTATATTATTACATTAAAAGAAAATACAGCCCAAAAACAAATTACTAAAATTAATATAACAAACATTGAAATTGAAAAATAATTAGAATTTAAATTTAATAATATTTCGCCTTACATTGAATAATATTAAAATGTAAGAGGTAATATATGAATGTTGCAGTAATTAATTTAAAAAGAATTTCAAAAGGTTTTGTAAAACTAATAATTTTCACAGTTTTTTTAGCAATGCTTGTAAAGATTTTATTGACAAATGTAAGTGCTTTACAAAAAGTTTTAACTTTTGATAAATGTAGTGTTTTGTATACTAGTTTATTCAATACTGGTAATGAAAAAAATTATGAACCAAATTATGTTGGCGTTTTAGAAAGTTTTTGCCCT
Organism: uncultured Clostridium sp.; assembly: GCA_900556455.1. Classification (GTDB taxonomy): domain Bacteria; phylum Bacillota; class Clostridia; order TANB77; family CAG-508; genus UMGS1933. The sequence continues at coordinate 1,406 of USOV01000028.1, forward strand.
TTAATTGTAGCCACAAATACAGACAAACCCAATATTGAAATTACAGAACCAAATACTACAGAACAAACCAATGATGAAAATACAGTTATAATTTCTAAGGAAGCAACAACAGAAAGTGTTTCTGAAAGAAATCTAGCAGAAAATTACAATATGACATATGGAACTGTAAAAATTAGAAACCAAAGCAATTGTGAACTTACAGAAGATATTTGTAATACCAATGACTCAATGCTAACAAGTACGAAGAAAATCTTGATTTATCATACTCACACATGTGAAAGTTATACTCCTAGTGAAAAATATAACTATACAATGACAGGAAATTACAGAACAACGGATAATAGTTATAATATGGTAAGAGTGGGGGATGAACTTACAAAATATTTGGAACAAAAAGGTTTTACTGTAATACACAATACTACTTGCCATGATTATCCTTCATATTCAGGTTCATATGACCGCTCATATACTACTGCTCAAGGTATTCTAAATGAGGAGAAAGATGTTGGGCTTGTTATAGATTTACATAGAGATGCAGTAGGTGATGGCTCTTCTTATGGACCAACTGTTAAAGTAAATGGTGAGAGGGCAGCTCAATTAATGTTTGTAATTGGTACAAATGGAGGAGGCTTAGAACATCCAAATTGGCCGCAAAATTTAAAAACCGCAATAAAAGTACAAGAAACAGCCAATTCACTATACCCAGGATTATTTAGACCAATGATAGTAAGGAATTCAAGATATAATCAACACATAGCAATAGGAGCATCTATAATTGAGGTAGGAGCAACAGGTAATACATTAGAAGAATGTTTATTAAGTATGCAATGCTTAGCAAATGCTATAGAAGAAGCTATTAATTGAATATAAAATATAGGTTATTTTTCTAATTTAAGGAAATAATATAAAAGATTTAATTTTTAAAGGAGGTTTTTTTATGGACAGAAAAATTAAAGCAGTGCAATATGGTGTAGGCAAAATGAGCATATATACAATGAGATATATGCTAGAAAAAGGGGTAGAAATAGTTGGTGCTATTGATATAAACCCTAATGTTGTAGGAAAGGATATTGGCAAGATTTTAGGAAGAGATAATCTAGGTGTAGTTGTTACAGATGCAAAAAATGCAGAAGAAATGTTGCAACAAACAAAACCAGATATTTGTGTTGTTACAACAAGAAGCTTAATTGGAGAACTTGAAGAACCACTTATGCTTTGTGCAAGATTAGGAATAAATGCAATAACAACTTGTGAAGAAGCATTTTTCCCAATGAATTCTAATCCTAATTTAGTAAAGAAAATAGATGAATTAGCAAAACAAAATAATTGTACAATAACTGGAAGCGGATACCAAGATATATATTGGGGACAACTAGTTACAAGTATAGCAGGTTCTACTCAAAAAATTACAAGAATAAAAGGTAGCTCAAGCTATAATGTAGAAGAATATGGTATAGCTTTAGCAGAGGCACATGGGGCAGGTTTATCTTTACAAGAATTCGAAAGTAAAATTGCATCAGCAGATAATATATCAGCAGAAGAAAGACAAAAATTAATTGATGCTGGACAATTTATGCCATCATATATGTGGAATGTAAATGGTTGGTTATGCTCAAAATTAGGACTTACAATAAAATCACAAACTCAAAAATGTGTGCCACAAACATATAAAGAGGATATTTTCTCATCAACATTAAACATGACAGTAAAAGCAGGAGATGCAACAGGTATGAGTGCAGTTGTTACAACTGAAACTGAAGAAGGAATAGTTGTAGAAACAGAATGTGTTGGTAAAGTATATGCACCAGAAGAATTTGACAGAAACGTATGGACAGTAGAAGGAGAACCAACAACAACTATAACTGTGGACAAGCCAGCAACAGTAGAACTAACATGTGCAACAGTAGTAAACAGAATACCAGACACAATAAATGCTTTGCCTGGTTATGTAACAACAGAAAAATTTGGAGAACTAAACTTCAAAGTAAAAAAATTAAATGAATATGTAAATGGATAAAATAGAAGAAAGAGGCTCGTGTGATACGAGCCTCTTTTTTATAATCCTTAAAATATACTATTTTTAATGTTTAACTATTCAAAACACTGTTGACATAAAAACAATATTCATAAATCACTTGCAAAATTTTCTATTTTACGATAAAATATTCAAGTAAACTAAAAAGATAATAGGAAGTAAAAAGATGATAAATTTATTATTATGTGGAAATGAAAAGGTTTTTGACGGAGCACTTACTCTGGCTTTATCTATAACAAATAGAACAAAAGAACCAATAAATTGCTACATCTTTACCATGGATTTGACAAGGTTAAAACCAGAATATACAGCAATTCGCGATGAACAAGTTGAGTTTTTAAATGAGGTAGTGAAGTCAAAAAATCCAGCAAATCAAGTAACTAAAGTTGACGTAACAAACTTATATGAACAAGAATTTATGAACTGTGCTAATGAAAATGCATATTGCACACCATATACTTTGCTCAGATTATTAGCGGATTTAGTTCCAGAAATGCCAGACAAACTACTATATTTAGATATTGATATGATGGCAGGCGGAGATATTTCAAAACTATATAATATTGATATAACTGATTACGAATATGCAGCAGTAAAAGAAAAATATGGCTGTTGGGTTATAAGACCAGACTATATAAATGCTGGCATGCTTTTACTTAATATGAATAAAATAAGAGAAACAAAACTCTTAGAAAAAGCAAGGAATCTAATAAAAACCAAAAAAATGTTATTTGCAGACCAAGATGCAATTTTCTGGTCAACAACAAAGAAAAAACTACTTCCTAGAATTTTTAATGAACAATCAAAATTTAACAAAAAAGATACTGTTATTTGTCATTTTTGTAAAAGGCTTATGTTTTTACCATATCCACATACAGAAAACTACAAACAATGGCATATAGAACAAGTACATAAGGCTTTAAAATGTTATTATTTTGATGATGACTTAAATGAATATGTAAAACTAAAAGAAAAATTTTATAATAAAAAGAAAGTAGGAATGTAAATGGAACAAAACAAGGAAGTGTTACCAATATTTTTTGCAGTTGATGATGGATATATGCCATTTTTAGCAGTAACATTACAATCATTAGTAGAAAATTCATCTGATAAATATTATTATTTGCTTAAAATTTTATATACAAATATAAGTGAAGAAAACAAAGAAAAAATTAAAAAATATGAAAGAGAAAATATAAATATAGAATTTGTAGACTTAAATTATTATATTGAGGAAATTAAGGATAAATTATATACACGTGATTATTATTCAAAAACAACATACTTTAGACTATTTATACCAAATTTATATCCTCAATACAATAAAGCACTATATTTAGATAGTGATATTGTACTTTTAAAAGATGTAGCAAACTTATTTAATATAGACTTAGGCGACAACTTAGTAGGAGGAGCTCCAGATGATGTTATACAAACAATTGAAGTATTCCAAGAATATGTAGAAAAAGTAGTTGGTGTAGCAGATTATAGAAATTATTTTAATGCAGGAGTTCTTTTAATGAATTTAGATGAACTTAGAAAATATGATTTCCAAGAAAAATTTTTGTATACATTGGGAACAATTAAATTTTCTGTAGCTCAAGACCAAGATTATTTAAATAGACTTTGTAAAGGTAGAGTAAAAATAATTGATAAAAATTGGAATAGGATGCCAATTTCTAATATAGAAGTAGATGAAAAGGATTTAAAATTAATTCATTACAATTTAGCATTTAAGCCATGGCATTTTGAGGATATTTTATATAAAGAGTATTTTTGGAAATATGCACAAAAAACAGAATATTTTGATGAAATACTAAAAATAAAAGACAACTATAGTGATGAAGAAAAATTTAATGATAGGGAAAAAGATAAGAAACTTCGCGAACTTGCTCAAAAAGAATCTGACTGTGTTGGAGACGATAGAAGAAAATAGGGGATGAAAAATGGAAGAACAAGAAGTAGAAAAATCAAAGGAAAGATTAGAGATACTAGAGAAAATTGAAAGATTAGAACAAGAAGGACATTTTGATGTTGATGCAGAAGATGACCCACCTACAATTATTTTAACTCCAGAAAATGTAGATTATTTAAAAAAGAATTGGAGAAGCAAATTAAAAGCTAAATTTGCAAATAAACTTGGAGAAAAATTTTTAGATCGCTTACTTGAAAATAATAAACTAATTATAAAAGAAATTAAGGGAATTGAAATTTTACAAAACGTTCAAACAGGAGCAATGATTACATGTAATCATTTTAATCCATTTGATTCATTTTCGATTGAAGAAGTATTTAGAATATCTGGTCAATCGAAAAATAAAAAATTATATAAAGTAATAAGAGAGGGGAATTATACTAATTTCCCAGGATTATATGGTTTCTTCTTTAGAAATTGTGATACTTTACCATTAAGTTCAAATACAAAAACTATGACAGAATTTGTTAAAGCAGTTGATACAATTTTAAAAAGAGGAGATTTCATATTAATATATCCAGAGCAAAGCTTATGGTGGAATTATAAAAAACCAAAGCCATTAAAAAATGGAGCATTTAGATTGGCTTCAAGAAATAATGTGCCAATTATTCCAATATTTATAACAATGGAAGATACTGATATAATAGGAGAAGACGGATTCCCAGTACAGCAATACATTATAAATATAGAAGAACCAATATATCCAGACAACAAATTATCAGTTAAAGAAAATACAGAAATAATGAAGAAAAAGAATTTTGAAGTTTGGAAAAATGTATATGAAGATTTTTATAAAATACCATTAGAATATACCACTAAAAAGGATTTAAAAGTATGAAACCAAAGGAAACAATCTACTATAACGACGAACTAAATGATGAATTTTCTAAAGCAAAAATAGTCCCAAGATTAATAGATGAAAACTATAAGTATACTCATCATAAACTATGGGACTTTGCTTCATTTTGCATGCAAAATGTCTTAAGTATGCCTATTAAAATATTATATTCTAAAATAAAATTTAGAATTAAATATGTAGGAAAAGAAAAATTAAAACCATATAAACATGAGGCTTATTTCGTATATGTAAATCATACTCAAGCCTTTGCAGATACTTTTATACCAAGTTTGCCAATATATCCTAAAAGAAACTTTTTTATAGTAAACCCTGAAAACGTGTCTATGAAATTTTTAGGAAATATTGTACAGCTATTAGGTGCTTTACCAATTCCTGCAAATAAAAAAGCTATGAAAAATTTCTTAGAAACAATAGAAAATCATATTGGGAAGAAGCACTCAATTACAATATATCCAGAAGCCCATATTTGGCCATATTATACAAAAATAAGACCATTTAAAGCAGTGTCATTTAAATATCCAATAGATTTAAATACACCAGCATTCTGTATGACAAATACATATCAAAGTTATGGAAAAAATAATGATAAAATAAAAATTGTAACATATATAGATGGACCATTTTTTCCAGATAAGAATTTAACTAAGGCTGAACAAAAGCAAGATCTAAGAAACCAAATCTATAATAAAATGGTGGAAAGAAGCCGAAAAAGTAATATAGAATATATAAAATATGAAAAATCAAAGGAAAATATGTAGGGGTCACCGTTCACGGTGACCCTCAAATGCAATATGGATGCAACATTTACATCCATATAAAAAATTATCTGCAATTATTGTTTTCGTTTCTTTGGTTGTTATTTTGGTTTTCATTATTTCTATTTTGTTTATTTTGATTATTCTTTTTATTTTCTTTTTTACTCATTAAAAAGCACCTCCAAAAATATTTCTATAAATATTATTTTCAAAATTACATATATTATTCTTGAAAATTGCTTATGAGAAAAAAATTTTAATTTAAAATTAAATTAGATATTATTGTCAATTTAATTTTATTTTGATATAATGCCTTTTTGAAAGGAGTGTGTAAAATGAGCATTAAATATAATGTAATAATTCAGAAAGAAGAAAACTGGTATGTAGCTAAATGTTTAGACAATAATGTGGCATCACAAGGAAAAAGTATAGAAGAAGCCTTAAATAATTTAAAGGAAGCTATTGAGCTATATAATGAAAATGAAGAACCAATTATTCCAAAAGAGATTTTTATTACAACACTGGAGGTGGCACTATGAGTTCAAAATACCCGGTATTGCCACCTAAAGATATAATAAAAGTTTTAAATTTATTGGGCTTTTATAAAATACCTCAAAAAGGTAGTCATGCTAAATTTAAAAATCTAGAAACAGGATTTGTGTGTATTGTTCCAATGCATAATGAAATTGCTAAAGGAACTCTAAAAAGCATCTTAGAACAGGCAGACATTGAATTAGAAAATTTTTTAAATCTTTTATAAAATTAAAATCTAAAATTATTTCCAAATTTAAAAATTAGTTGTTAATTTCAAATTTTTGCGTTATAATATGTGACATGGAAAGTTTAAATGAAAATATTGTAAAATTCTTAAATGAAAAAAATATGACCATTAGTTTTATGGAGTCTTGCACAGGAGGCTACTTGGCAAATGAGATTACGAATGTTAGCGGCGCATCTAATGTTTTAAAAGTGAGCCTTGTTACTTATTCTAATGAATATAAGATAAAGTTCGGAGTAACTAAAAATACTTTAGATAAATATACTGTATATAGCAAAGAAACTGCAAAAGAAATGGCAAAAAGTGTTTCGGATTTTGCTATGTCATCCTTTGGAATTGGTGTTACGGGGGAACTTCGGGAACAATTTAAAAGAAGATAACAAAGTTTATTATTGTATATATGATAAGCAGGCGAACAAATATATGATTAATCAAATTTGTATTGAACCTAAACAAAGAGAACAAATGAAGCAAAAAGTATCACAAATAATATTGGAGGAATTATGGAATATATTAACAAAAAATTAAATGAATTTAATGAAAATATAAAAGGAAAAAAGGTCGCAATTATTGGCTTAGGTGTTAGTAATAAACCTTTAATTGAATACCTATATAGTCTAGGTGCTAAAATCACCGTATTTGATAATAGAGAGCAAGAAAAAATAGATACAGATATTTGGGATAAAGTTACTAAGTACAATTTGAAGTATTATCTTGGGGAAGGCTATTTAGCCAATCTGAAGGGCTTTGATTATATATTTAGGTCTCCATCTTGTAGACCAGATTTACCAGAAATCGAGGCAGAGGTAAATCGAGGAGCTATACTTACTTCTGAAATAGAAATGGTTTTAAAATTAGCACCATGTAAAACTATTGGAATAACTGGAAGTGACGGAAAAACAACAACGACTTCTTTAATATATGCAATATTAAAGGAAAAATATAAATGTTTTTTAGGTGGAAATATTGGAACACCTTTGTTTGCTAGAATTTCTGAAATGAAACCAGAAGATATTGTTGTATTAGAACTTAGCAGTTTCCAATTGATGAATATGGAGCTAAGCACAAATATTGCAGTAGTTACAAATATATCTCCAAATCATTTAAATGTACATAAAGATTATCAAGAATATATAGATTCAAAAGCTAATATTTTTAAATATCAAGATGAAAATGGTATTTTAGTTATAAATTATGATAATGAAATAACTAAAGACTTTGCAAAACAAGCAAATGGTAAAGTAGTATATTTTAGTAGACGAGAAAAACTTCCAAATGGAGTTATATTTGATGAAGATACAGTTAAAATTTGTGATAATGATTTACGAAGACATGTAATAAATAAAAAAGATGTAAAAATACGTGGACTTCACAATATAGAAAATATATGTGCAGCAATTGCAGCAACTAAAGATTTAGTTAGCCCCGAAGAGCAAAGGCAAGCGATAATGGAATTTACTGGGGTAGAACATAGATTAGAATTTGTAAGAGAATTAGATGGAGTTAAATGGTATAATGATTCTATTGCATCAAGCCCAAATAGAACAATTGCAGGGCTAAACTCTTATAATGAGAGAATTGTTTTAATAGCAGGTGGAAGAGATAAACATTTAGATTATGACCCAATAGCTAAACCAATAATAGAACATGTGGATACTTTAATTGTAATGGGTGAAACTGCAGAAAAAATAAAAAATGCAGTAACAAGAGAATTGGAAAATCAAAAGAAAACTTTAAAGATTATAAAAGTGGCAAATGTTGAAGAAGCGGTAAAAACAGCAAGAGAAATAGCAAAACCTAATGAAATAGTATTATTTTCACCAGCAAGCACCAGCTTCGATATGTTTAAAAACTTCGAAGAAAGAGGAAAGAAATTTAAAGAAGAAGTAAATAAATTGTAAAAATCAAACCTCCTTATGCATATATTAATATGTATAGGGAGGTTTTATTCATGGATTATCAAAATTATGAAGATTATATGAGAAGTGTACTAGGATATCAAACAGGAAATATTTATGCAAATACATATACTCCTAGGAACGACTATTATTATGATATGCCAATGATGATGACAACTGATTATGCTACTACTGAAACAGATGAATTTAGAGAACTTTACCCAGAAATATATAAGTTAATATATCCAATGGTATGTAAAGTATGTAGTCAAAATAGTACAGGAGAAATTACAAAAGATTTAGTTGATAGAATGACAGATGAAATATATGTAAATTTTGAAGCGGAAGACACACAAACTTCAAATATGAGAACACCTTTGAAAAACGGAGATGTGCGTAATCCAAATGCAAAAGAGCCAGAAGTAAGACAAGAGACAAGACAACGTAATTTCTTACTTAGAGATTTAATCAAAATTTTAATATTAAGAGAACTTTTGAAGAATAGAAGACCAAACAGACCACCATTCCCACCGGGAAGACCACCTATGCCACCACCAAGACCTCCAACGGGACCAGGAAATCCATTTAGGGCATACTAACTTTTTAAATAAAAAAATAAAATGTAGAGCATCATAAAAAAACTTATTTTGTTCGTATATTTTCCAATAAAATAAACAAAACTAAATATAAATTTATTTTTGAAAGGTGGAATATATATGAAAGTAAGAGAATGTATGTGTAATCAAGTAGAATGTGTTAAACCAGAAGCAACTGTATGTGATGTTGCAAAATTAATGTTAAATAAGCATATAGGTTGTGTACCTGTATGTAATGCAAATAAAAATATAGTAGGGCTTGTAACAGACAGGGATTTAATATTAAGAACACTTGCATGTGAAAAAGACATAAAACATACACCTGTTAGCGAAGTCATGACAACAAATGTTTATAAAACTACTCCTGAAGCAGATACAAAAGATGCATCTAAAATAATGTGTGATTGTCAAGTAAGAAGAGTACCAGTTGTTGAAAATGAACAATTGGTGGGCATTATAACACTTGGGGATTTAGCAAATAATCAAAATGTAAGCCCAGAGGAAGTAACAGTTACTGTTGAAGGAATATGCAAATGTGGGGGCAATGCACAAAACGCAGAGTAAATTGTAGTTTGCTCTTATGTTTCAATTCGCCACATCTACAATATATTTGCTTTTTTACACCTTGTGTGTCGCAACCTCCGATTGTATTGGTCGACAAAGTCGCCAAACTGTTGGTTATGGCTTATTACACAAAAAGCAATTCAGTAGCCCAGCGCAGGGGTTTTATATATTTTATTTTTGAGCGACTCCGGGGGGAC
>USOV01000029.1 GCA_900556455.1 uncultured Clostridium sp.
GCGCGGAGCAAGGCAGGAGCTTGAAGAAATTTCATATTAAAATGCTATAATAATTCTTTGAAAATAGCTAATACAAATTACAATTTATAGAATTAAATAGGGAGAATTATGTTAAAAATATTAACAGGCTTAATTTCAGGAATAGTAAGTGGAACAGGTATGGGTGGAGGAACCATACTAATATTAGTGCTGTCATTATTTATGCGGAATAGATCAACATGTAGCACAAGCTACAAACTTAGTATTTTTTGTTCCAACATCAGTAACAGCAATAATAGTATCCATAAAAGAAAAATTAATTGACTGGAATATAGGAATGTGTGTTGCAATTTCAGGAATTGTTGGAGCAATTATAGGAGCAAAAATATCAGTAAAAATGAATGTTGAACTATTAAGAAAACTATTTGGATTATTTTTAGCGATCATAGCGATCTATGAAATATATTCTTTAATAAAAGAGTATAGATTTAATAAAAAAACAGATAATAAATAATGTTAATACAATGTAGAGGTTGCAGTCGCAGGTGACCCAAAGAAATGAAAATAGAATTTAGGAGGAATTAATATGAAATTTGTAAAAGGAATGATTCTAGGTGGAGCATTAGGTGTTGGTGTAATGATGATGTATTCAGAGGGGATGCTAAGTAAGAAAAAAATGAAACAAATGGCAAAAAAAATGAATATTTTATAAAATAAAAAAAGTTCGCCAAATCTCGTGGGGGCGAGCCCCACATTTGGCTACTGTTTGTTTTATTTTAGAAGATGAAAATTAAAATTTAATAAATTTATAAATTGCTTCTGCAAATCCGCCTTGTTCTACTGTTTTTTGTGTGGTGTAGTTTGCAACTTGCTTCAATTCAGAATAGGCATTGTTTACAGCAATTCCAACACCTGCATTTTCTACCATATCTAAATCGTTTAGATTATCTCCAATTGCTAGAATTTCATCTTTTTTAATTTTTAAATAATTACCTAGAAATTCAAGTGCATTGCCTTTGCTAACATTTTTAGGAATAACATCTAAGTATTCATATTCTTTATCTATAATTTTATCTTTGAATTTCCCATATTTTTTTATATTTAAAACAGAAACATCCAAAGTACTTAAAATTCTTTCCTGAACTTTTTCTAAAGAAGTAGTAGAAGAAATAACTACTTTAGAAAAAGGAATTTCTTTTGCTGATATATATTCTAATAAATCTGGAACAATTTTAAATTCTACTTTATTATTATAAATATTATTTTTTTGCAGTTTATAATTTCTTAAATCCAAATATAATAATTCTTCTGTTATAATTTGATTTTTGCTATAAATATGAACATGTAAATTGTTCTCTTTAGCAATTCTTATGATGTTTACTACATTAGAAGGATCTAATAAACTTTGATAGATTTCTTCACCAGTTTTTAAATCTACAATAGATGTACCATTTCCAAAAATACCATAAGATGCATGAAAAGAAGAACATAATCCTTTATATATAGAATATGTTTTTCCAGTACATATAACAAAAGGAATATTATGCTTATTAATATCTGAAATTGCCTTGAAATTGTCTTTATAAATATCGTTGTTTTTATCAATAATAGTGCCATCTAAATCACTGGCAACTAACTTTACCATAAAAAAACCTCCAACATGAAATATTATACCATGAATTTTCAGTTATGTAAAGTAAAAAATTGTCAATAGAGTCGGGCCTTTTTGACATTGAGTAATGGAAAGAAAATTAATTTAAAGTATAGAAAACTCTTGCAAATTTAGAAATAATGTAATAAAATAAAAATGGTAAAAATAAAAACGAAGGAGGAAAAATATGTTGAAAGCTGTACCCCTTGATACTGTACACACACATACACACACAAGCATTTTTAAAAAACATATTTTTAAATTTAAAAGAAAAAATAAAGACCCGAGCTGTGGTCTTAGGGTGTTGTACCTAAGAATATAGCATAGGGGCTTTTTGCATATAAAAAAATAAAATGTAGGGACCGCTGCCCACGGCAACCCGTGAAAAAGGAGAGAATTTCAAATGAAAAAATTAAAAACACAAAACGGAATCACACTAATAGCCTTAGTAATAACAATAATAGTAATGTTAATACTAGTAGCAGTAACAATAAGTATGGCAATAAATGGAGGGCTATTTGAAAAAGCAGGGAAAGCAACAGGAGATACAAAAAATGCAATGAATGCAGAACAAGCTTTAGCAAGTGGACAAATAACAATAGACGGAAAAACATATGCATCAATAGATGATTACTTAGCAGGAAAAGAAGCAATGTTAACTTATAATGAAGCGACAAAAGAAAATGGCTTCTTAACAGTAAAAGCAAGATATGAAAGTGACGGAAAAACAGCAATAATACCAAAAGGATTCAAAATAATAGAAGATGCAGAAGGCAAAAAATCAATAGATGCAGGACTAGTAATTCAAGATAAAAAGGGGAATGAATTTGTATGGATACCAGTAACAAATGATTTGGGAAGTTCATATTCTTATCAGGGTAGCTCAAGCGAAGAGTATAGTGAACCAACAGAATTGACAGGTACATGGGACAAAAGTACTAATACACCTAAACCTAAATATGATAGCCAAGAAATATTAGATGAATTATATGGAACAGATAATCCTTATACATATTCAACAGATTTTAAATATGCAGAGGAATATGCAGAAATGGTAAGATGTGTAAATGCAAATCATGGATTTTATATAGGAAGATATGAAACAACAGTAGATGATGAAGGCAACATTGGTTCAAAATATAATACAACAGTATTAACAGCAGGAACAACACTATTTACAAAAGATTCAACAAATTATCCATATAGATGGTATGGACTATATTATACATCAAAAAATGCAAATGTAACAGGAAATGGAACAGATGTGCAAACAGCAATGATATATGGAGTACTATGGGATAAAACAATGGATTTCATAAGAACACAAAAAGCAGCAGGAAAAACAACATTTGATGTAGATGTAGTGAATTTATCTAGGCATAATGTTTCAGCAAACTCTGGGCAAGCAAATTCTGGAGACGTAGCATTGAACATCTGGGACTTGGAAAGTAATGCAATGGAGTGGACACAGGAAGCCGACATTTCGGCATACCGCGTTTGTCGTGGCTTTTTCGGCTGCGCATCTAACCGCGTCAACACCGCCATCCCGACCTACGATGAAACAGGACTTTCATCTAGAATTGCACTTTATATAAAATAACGCTTACTAGTGAAGTGAACCTAAATTGTTAGACAAAAAGCTTAACAAGGAGGGTTCATTTTTATGTGTGTTAATAAGGTACGATCATTTTGACATTAAGGAATGGTAAGAAAATTAATTTACAGATGAAAATTATTTGCTCAGAATACTTGCAAATTCTGAAAAGTATGATATAATACTAAAGTTAAATTTATTAACTTATGAAAGGATTGAATTAAATGAGCGTTAAAGTAGAAAAAACAGACAAAACAAATGAAGCAAAAATTGAATTCACAGTTGAAGCAGCTAAATTTGAAGAAGCTATACAAACTGTATACAAAAAAAGTGCAAGATATTTTAAAATACCAGGATTTAGAAATGGAAAAGCACCATTTAAAATGGTAGAAAAAATGTATGGAATACAAATATTTTATGAAGATGCTTTTAATGAAATAGCACCAAAAGTTTATGAAGAAGGAATAAAAGAATCTGGCTTAGAAGTTGTAAGCAAACCAGAAATTGATATTACTCAAATTGAAGCAGGAAAAGATTTAATATTTACAGCTGTTGTACAAACAAAACCAGAAGTAACACTTGGAAAATATAAAGGTATAGAAATCAAAAAGCATGAGTATACTGTATCTGATGAAGATGTTGAACATGAATTAGGACATATGGCAGAAAAAAATGCAAGAATAGTTACAGTTGAAGACAGACCAGTAGAAAAAAATGATATAACAGTAATTGATTTCGAAGGCTTTGTAGATGGAAAAGCTTTTGAAGGTGGAAAAGCAGAAAACTATGAATTAACAATAGGAAGTAATTCATTTATTCCAGGATTTGAAGACCAAATTATAGGAATGAAAATAGATGAAGAAAAAGACATAAAAGTAAAATTCCCAGAAGAATACTTCTCTAAAGAATTAGCTGGAAAAGATGCAACATTCAAAATAAAATTACATGAAATAAAGAAAAAAGAAATGCCAGAAATAAATGATGAATTAGCAAAAGACATTAGTGAATTTGACACAATTGATGAACTAAAAAAATCAATAAGAGAAAGCAAAGAAAAACAAAATGAAACACAAGCAAAATATGAGACAGAGGATGATGCAATTGAAGCTGTTTGCAAAAATGCAAAAGTAGAAATCCCATCTGGAATGATTGAAACAGAAATAGAAAACATGGAAAAAGACATGGAATCAAGACTTAGCTATCAAAGAATGAAATTAGACGATTATCTTCAAATAATGGGAAAGACAAGAGAACAATTTAAAGAAGAATATAAACCACAGGCTGAAAAACAAGTAAAATCAAGATTAGTATTAGAAGCAATAGCAGATGATGCTAAAATAGAAGTAACAGAGGAAGAAATCCAAGCAAAAATAGAAGAAATGGCAAAAATGTACGGACAAAAAGAAGAAGAAGCAAAAAAGAATGAACATTTAAGAAATTATGTAAAAGAAAATTTAAAAACAGAAAAAACAATTGAATTTATAGTATCAAATGCAAAAATAAAATAAAAACAATGGGGCTGGTCTTTCTAAAAATAACTTGAAAAAACCTGCCCTAATTTAATATAAAAAAACAATTATTGTAGCGGAGCGTAGTATGCTCCATAAAAATAAAATAATTTTAGGAGGTAGTAATATGGAAAAAGATAGTTTAGTACCATATGTACTTGAACAAACAAGTAGAGGAGAAAGATCATATGATATATTCTCAAGATTATTAAAAGACAGAATAATATTTTTAAGTGAAGATGTAAATAGCACAACAGCAAGTTTAGTAATAGCACAAATGTTATTCTTAGAATCAGAAGACCCAGATAAGGAAATATCATTTTATATTAACAGTCCAGGAGGATCTATAACAGACGGAATGGCAATAGTAGACACAATGAACTATATAAAATGCCCAGTAAGCACAATTTGTATAGGATTAGCTGCAAGCATGGGAGCAGTATTACTTGCTGCCGGAACAAAAGGAAAAAGAATGGCAACAGAAAACTCAGAAATAATGATACATCAACCATTAATATCTGGAGGACTTTCAGGTCAAGCAACAGAAATAAAAATACATGCAGACCACATGGTAAAAACTAGAGAAAAATTAAATAAATTTTTAAGTGAAAGAACAGGTCAAAGCTTAGAAAGAATAGAAGCAGATACAGAAAGAGACAACTTTATGACAGCAAAGCAAGCTTTAGAATATGGATTAATAGATGAAATATTAGACAAAAGAAAATAAATAACTGCAAGGGAATGACCTTATAAAATGTAGGGGCAGGGTTTCACCCCTGCCCATAATTGGTGTATTGGTCGAAACTGGTACATACAATGGGAGGAGAAAAAATGGCAAACAAAAAAACGAGTAACAATATTAGATGCTCTTTTTGTGGTAAACCACAAGAAATGGTTAAAAAAATAATAGCAGGTCCAAATGTTTTTATTTGTGACGAATGTATTGGAGTATGCAATAATATAATGGACAGCGAAATATATGAAGATGAAAAAGGATATGCAGATGTTAAATCTGAAAAAATACCAACACCAGCAGAAATAAAAGCAATATTAGACGAATATGTTATTGGACAGGAAGAGGCAAAGAAAACTTTAGCAGTAGCAGTTTATAACCATTATAAAAGAATAAATTGCAAAGAAATTATAGATGAAGTAGAAATTCAAAAAAGTAATGTACTACTTCTTGGACCAACAGGATGTGGAAAAACACTTCTTGCTCAAACTTTAGCTAGAATTTTAAATGTTCCATTTGCAATAGCAGATGCAACAACACTTACAGAAGCAGGATATGTTGGAGAAGATGTTGAAAACATTTTATTAAAATTAATACAATCAGCAGAATATGATATAGAAAAAGCACAAAAAGGAATTGTATATATAGATGAAATAGATAAAATATCTAGAAAATCTGAAAATCCTTCAATAACAAGAGATGTAAGTGGAGAAGGTGTACAACAAGCATTATTAAAGATAATAGAAGGAACAGTAGCATCTGTACCACCACAAGGGGGAAGAAAACATCCACATCAAGAACTAATACAAATTGATACTACAAACATATTATTCATATGTGGAGGAGCTTTTGAAGGGCTAGAAAAAATTATAAAAGACAGAACTGGAAAAAAATCAATGGGATTTAATGCTCAAATTGAAAGCAAAAAAGAACAACACACATATGAGGTATTTAAGGATTTATTACCACAAGACTTATTAAAATTTGGCTTAATACCAGAATTTGTAGGAAGACTTCCAATTATAGCAACACTTCAGGAATTAGATAGAGATGCATTAGTAGAAATAGTTACAAAACCAAAAAACGCACTAGTAAAACAATATAAAAAGCTACTAGAGCTAGATGGAGTAGAACTAGAATTTGAACAAGATGCACTAAATGCAATAGTAGAAAAAGCAATAGAAAGAAACACAGGTGCAAGAGGATTAAGGTCTATAATAGAAGACATAATGAGAGACATTATGTTTGACATACCGACAAATCCAAAAATAGAAAAATGCATAATAACAAAAGAAACAGTAACAAATAAAAAAGCACCTACACTAATAATAGATGAAAACAAAAAAATAGAACCACCCAAAAAACAAGAAACAATAAAAAAGAAAAAAGCCGGAGAAAAGGCCGGATAAATTAAACCTCAACGAATCTCAGTAGATTAAAAACAAAAAAGGAGAAAACATGACAGAAGCTATTTTAGATGCAATAATAGACAGTATAAAAATATTACCATTCTTATTTATAACATATCTAATAATGGAATATCTAGAACATAAAACAAGCGAAAAATCAAAAAATGCAATGAAAAAATCAGGAAAATTTGGACCAATAATTGGAGGTTTACTTGGTGCAATTCCACAATGTGGTTTCTCTGTATCTGCAACAAACCTTTATGCAGGACGAGTAATCACACTTCGGAACACTAATATCAATATACCTATCAACATCAGATGAAATGCTTCCAATACTAATTTCAAATGGGACAAATATTGGACTAGTTCTAAAAATTGTAGCAATAAAAATTGTAATTGGTATGATTGCAGGACTTTTAATAGATTTTGTTTTTAGAAAAAAGGAAAAAAATGCAGCAGATATTCATGACTTATGTGAGCATGAACATTGCCACTGTGAAGAAGGCATAATAAAATCTTCAATAAAACACACGATTCAAATTTTTGCTTTTATACTAATTGTTTCAGTAATTTTAAACCTAATATTGCATGTTATAGGAAAAGACACTCTAGCAGAACTTGTTTTAAATAAACCAATACTTGGGCCAATTTTAGCAGGGATAATTGGACTTATACCAAACTGTGCATCATCAGTAATATTGACAGAGTTATTTGTAAGCAATGTAATAGGAATAGGAACACTAATAGGAGGTCTATTAGTAAACTCAGGTCTAGGAATAATAGTATTATTTAAAATAAACAAAAACCTAAAAGAAAATATAAAAATAGTTTCAATATTATACGTAATAGGTGTAATATCAGGAATAATAATTGAATTGATATAAAATATTACAAAAAAGCAAAACAATAATAAGAAAACTGGAATATTTAACAATAATATTCCAGTTTTTTGTTCTATAAAAAAAACATCTGAATATAATAATTCTAGGTGATATAAATGGTAAAAATGAAAGAAATAAATTCAGAAGATACAAAAAGCAATTTTATAAGAGTTATAAAAGGAAGTGCTTTTGCAGTAGTACTTACACTTATACTATTATTAATATATTCAGCATTTCTTACATATACAAAACTAAATGAAAGTACAATGCCAGTATTTGTAATTGGAATAACTGCAATAAGTATATTAATAGGTAGTTTAATGAGTAGTGTAAATATAAGAAAAAATGGAATTGTAAATGGTGCATTAGTTGGCCTAATTTATATTGTAGTAATATACTTATTATCAAGTATAGCTACCAAAACTTTTTCTCTAAATATGTATTCAATAATTATGATAATAATAAGTACAGTTGCTGGAGCAATTGGAGGAATAATAGGGGTAAATAAGCGATAAATTGTAATTTGAGAGAATAAATTTATTGCAAAAAACGTAGGAGTTGCCGCCTTCGGCGACCCGCAATAAATTTACATGTTTTGGAGGTGTGATTTTTATAAAATATTTCAAAAAAATTAGCAAACAGTATTGACATTTGCTAAAAAAAGATATAGTATATTAGCAGTCATTAAAATTGACTGCTAATAATTCGTATTTTGAGGAGGAATGATAGTATGATAAAACCAGTAGCAGACAGAATTTTAATAAAAATGGTAGAAAATGAGGAAACAACAAAAAGTGGAATCATTTTAGCAGGTGGGGCAAAAGAAAAACCACAAGTAGCAGAAGTAATTGAAGTAGGCCCAGGAATTAATAATATTGAAGGAAAAGAAGTGAAAATGTATATAAAGAAAGGTGACAGAGTAATAGTAAGCAAATATTCTGGAACAGAAGTAAAATATGAAGGAGAAGACTACTTAATAATAAAACAAGATGATGTGTTAGCAATTGTAGAATAGAGCTAAACTGTAACGAAAATATTTATTATGAAGGAGATAGATAGTATGTCAAAAGAAATTAAATTTGGCGAAGAGGCCAGAAAAAAAATGCTAGATGGAGTAAATACTTTAGCAGATACAGTAAAAGTAACACTAGGACCAAAGGGAAGAAATGTTGTGTTAGATAAAAACTTTGGAGCACCACTTATCACAAATGATGGTGTAACAATAGCCAAAGAAATAGAATTAGACGACCCTTATGAAAATATAGGAGCAAGACTTGTAAAAGAAGTAGCAACAAAAACAAATGATATAGCAGGTGATGGAACAACAACAGCAACAGTACTTGCACAAGCAATAATAAAAGAAGGAGTAAAAAATGTAGCAGCTGGAGGAGACCCAATGGCAATAAAAAGAGGAATAGACAAAGCAGCTAAAACAGCAGTAGAAGGTTTAAAAGAAATTAGCTCAGAAATTAATGGAAAAGAAGACATTGCAAGAGTTGCAAGTATTTCTGCAAATAACCAAGAAATAGGAGAACTAATTGCAGATGCAATGGAAAAAGTAAGTAAAGATGGAGTAATAACAATAGAAGAATCAAAAACAGCAACAACAGGATTAAATGTAGTAGAAGGAATGCAATTTGATAAAGGTTATATATCACCATACTTTGTAACAGACACAGATAAAATGGAAACAGTAATGGAAAATCCATATATATTAATAACAGACAAGAAAATTGGAAATATCCAAGAAGTGTTGCCATTACTAGAAGCTATTATGCAACAATCTGGAAAACTTGTAATAATTGCTGATGATATAGAAGGAGAAGCATTATCTACATTAGTTTTAAATAAATTAAGAGGAGTATTAAATATAGTAGCAGTAAAAGCACCAGGATTTGGAGATAGAAGAAAAGAAATGCTAGAAGACATAGCTATTCTTACAGGAGGAGAAGTAATAACTAACGATTTAGGATTAGAACTAAAAGACACAACTATTGAACAATTAGGAAGAGCAAAACAAGTAAAAGTACAAAAAGAAAATACAATAATAGTAGATGGCTTAGGAGATAAAGAAAAACTAGCATCAAGAATAAAACAAATAAGAACACAAATAGAAGAAACAACTAGTGAATTTGATAAAGAAAAATTACAAGAAAGACTTGCAAAAATTGCAGGAGGAGTTGCAGTAATAGAAGTTGGAGCAGCAACAGAAATAGAAATGAAAGAGAAAAAACTAAGAATAGAAGATGCTTTATCTGCAACAAAAGCTGCTGTAGAAGAAGGAATTGTAGCAGGTGGAGGAACAGCACTAATAAATGTAATGCCAAAAGTAGAAAAACTTATAGAAACATTACAAGATGACGAAAAGTTAGGTGCAAAAATAGTGCTAAGAGCATTAGAAGAACCACTAAGACAAATAGCAAGAAATGCAGGCCTAGAGGGTGCTGTAATATTACAAAAAATAAGAACAAGTGAAAAAGGTATTGGATTTAATGCAGCAAAAGAAGAATATGTAGACATGAAGAAAGAAGGAATAGTAGATCCAACAAAAGTAACACGTTCGGCACTTCAAAATGCAGCAAGTATAGCAGGAATGTTCCTAACAACAGAAAGTGTAGTAACAGACAAAAAAGAACCAAAATGTGACTGTGGCGGACATGAACAAATGCCAGCAGGAATGGGTGGAATGTATTAAAAGAAACAGGCAACCAAGTGTTGCCTGCTTTTCTTAAAAAAATTTTGCTAAACGTTTGACAAACTGTATAATATATGGTAAAATATTCATCTGTAAGCCGCTTGAGTTAGGTTTAAAAGGCAATATATATGCTACCTAAAATAAAACTTAGCGAGTATTAAAAGAAAGTAGAGGTGCTTTTCGATAATGTATGCAATAATCGAAGCTTGTGGAAAGCAATACAA
>USOV01000030.1 GCA_900556455.1 uncultured Clostridium sp.
GAGATTGGGCGGACGTTTTCAAATTTTTTTAAAGAGTTCGTCAAATTACAATTTACCTTTAATTTTATCCGAAAAGATGAGTTTTTAATAATATTTTTTCTAATAATGTTATTGCCGCATACATCAGTGCTGCTACAACTCCAAGTATTACTATTCCTGTCATTACCAAGTCTAGCTTAAATACTTGGCTTCCATAGTTTATTAAATAACCGAAGTCCTGCTCTTGAAACTAAAAATTCCCCGGTTATAACACCTACCATTGATAACCCAATATTTATTTTTAATGAATTTATAAAATTAGAAACATTGGCGGGAATTATTATTTTTGTTAATAACTGTAATTTTGTACAATTAAAAGTTCTCGCCATTTTTATTTTTTCTTTGTCTGTTTCTAGAAATCCATTTAAAATATCTAGTATTGTTACAACAAGCGATATTGCTATTGCCATTGTTATTATCGCAGGAGTTCCTGCGCCTACCCATATTATTATTACAGGTCCTAATGCAACTTTTGGTAAACTATTTAATATTACTAAATACGGTTCAGCAACTTTACTAAGAAAGTCTGACCACCAAAGTAATATTGCAATTATAATTCCTATCCCAGTTCCCAGTAAAAATCCTATTAGAGTTTCTTGGCAAGTTACTCCGTATGTGCATTAACAAATCATTAGAAGATAAGTTTATAAAAGTTTTTAAAATTTTGCTTGGTTTGCTCATAATAAAGCTATCTATAAGCCCTTTATTTGCTGCCATTTCCCAAATTGCTATAAAAGCTATTAATATACTTATTTGTATGATTAAAATACTAATTTTCTTTATATGCTTTTTTCTTAAGTACTTTTTTCTATCATCTGAAATGTTTTTCTTATGCATGCACATCTAACTCCTTCCAAATGCTGTCAAAGTATTTACTAAATTCAGGGGTTTCTCTTACATTCAAAGGATCTCTATTTTTTATGCTAAAATCTATATTTTTAATGCATTTTATAGTTGCAGGCCTACTAGATAGTACTGCAATTCTATCAGACATACTTATACTTTCTGATATATCATGTGTTACCATTACTGTTGTAATTTTCTCATTTTTTAATATTTTATAAATATCCTTTGTAACCATTAGTCTTGTTTGATAATCTAATGCAGAAAAAGCTTCATCTAGTAATAATATCTTTGGTTTTATTGCAAGAGTTCTAATTAAAGCAACCCTTTGGCGCATTCCTCCTGATAATTGAGATGGATATTTATCTTTGAACTCATATAAATTATATTTTTTTAGTAGTTCTTCTACATAGGTTTTATTTTCTTCTGTTTTTTGATGCCTTATTTCTAGTCCAAACATAACATTTCTGTATATGCTTCTCCATTCTAGTAAACTATCTTTTTGTAGCATATAACCTATTTTAGGCGATACACCTGTTGTTTCTTCTCCATCTATGTAGAGTTTTCCAGATGTTTTAGCCTCTAACCCAGCAATTATTGAAAGTAATGTAGATTTTCCACATCCACTAGGGCCAATTATGCTTAATAATTCTCCTTCATATACTGTTAAGTTTACATTTTTTAAAGCTTCTATTTCTCCATTTTTTGCTTGATAGGTTTTAGATATGTTTTCTATTTTTAGTATTTCTTTCAAAATTTTTCCTCCCTTTGTGTATAAACTTATCATAGTAATAGTATATTCTAGAATATAATTTTAAGTGAACAGTATTTATTTTTTATTTTTGTTACATTTTGTATTTTTCTGTTGACTTTTGTCTTTGTTTCATATATTATTTTTTATAGGAAACAAAAGAAAGGAGGATATTATAATGGTATCATCAGATTTTAGAAAAGACGCACGTGATAAATTATTTGGTAAATGGGGAAAAGTTGCCTTAATTTCTTTAGCATATTTTGTTTTTTTCTATATTATTGCTCTTTTAGAAAAACGTACTTCAGGTTTTACTAATTCAGTTATATCAATACTATCTTCTCTTATTTCAACACCTTTAATTTTTGGCTTAACTGTTTGCTTTGTTAAACTATTTAATGGTGAAGATGTAAAATGGTATGACTTTTTCTCTTTCGGATTTGACAATTTTGGTAAAGCTTGGGGAATAGCTATTCTTACAGCATTAAGATTACTTTTACCTGTTATACTATCTGTTATTTCAATCGTTATAATGATGGGTGGAGGATTTTTTGCTTATGGTAGTCCAGATGCGATGCCTCTTATGATTATTATTGGAGTTATTTTATATTTTGCTTCTTTAATATGGCTTATTGTAGAATCATATTCTTATGAATTGACTTATATGATTGCAGCAGAAAACCCAGAAATGTCAAGCAAAGATGTAGTAGTTAGAAGTAAAGAGTTAATGAAAAACCACCGTTTTAAATTTTTCTGCTTAGAATTTTCTTTTATTGGATGGGCAATACTTGCTATACTTTCATTAGGTATTGGTATGATATGGCTTATTCCTTATATACAATTTGCTAAAATAAGTTTTTATAAAAATCTAATTAAAGAATAAATAAAAAAGAGCCTCAATAAAGAGGTTCTTTTTTTGTGACCAAACAATGTTTGCCTATATAAATTAATTTTATTTGCTTGTAAATGGTAATACTGCAATATGTCTTGCTCTTTTTACAGCTTGTGTTATATCTCTTTGATGTTTAGCACATGCTCCTGTGGCTCTTCTTGGTAATATTTTACCTTTTTCATTGACAAATTTCTTTAATTGATCTCCATTTTTGTAATCTAAAACGAAGTCTTTATTAGCACACATTACACATACTTTTTTTCTCATTTTTCTGAATTTTGGATTGAATTCTTCGTCTCCATTATTTCTTCTTCTATTATTATTTCTATTATTTTGTTTTTTGTCTGCCATTAATTTTCCCCCTTTCAAATTGTACTTAACAATTTATTTGCACTAGAATGGTAAGTCGTCATCTGCAGATACTGAAAATTCTGAAGTTTCAGATACACTGTTTCCAAATGTATTTGCAAAACTTGAACCAGCATCTCCATCTCTTTTACTATCAGCAAAATATGCTTCTTCTGCAACTACTTCTGTTATGTAGTGTCTTTGTTTGTTTTCGTCTTCCCAATTTCTAGTTTGGATTCTTCCTATTACTCCAACTTGTTGCCCCTTTTTGAAATATTTACTACAAAATTCTCCAGTTTTACTCCATGCAACAACATTTATAAAATCAGCTTGTCTTTCTTCCCCAGCTTTTGCAAATCTTCTATTTACTGCTAGTGAGAAAGATGCAACTAATGTATTAGTGTTTTGAGTATATCTTACTTCTGGATCTTTAGTTAATCGCCCCATTAATATTACTTTATTCATGCGATTACTCCTCCTCTTTAACTACTATAAATTTCATAACTTCATCAGTTATTCTATATACTCTTTCTAATTCTGTAATTAATTCTGGTTTAGCTTCGAATTTTATTACTACATAATATCCTTCGTTTAATTTCTTAATTTCATAAGCTAATTTTCTTTTTCCTAATTCTTCTACAGAATTTACTGTTCCATTACTATTAATTAAATCAGAGAATTTAGTTATTAAAGCTTTTATGCTTTCACCCTCTAAATTTGGATTAATAATAACAACGCTTTCGTATTTGTTCATTATTTCCACCTCCTTTTGGATTTACAACCCATAGAACCCTTTCTATGAGTAAGGAAAAATAGCAAATGCTATTTTTTCAGCACTTGCTATTTTAACACACTTTTCCAGATTTTGCAAGGAAAATTTGCTAATCTGTGTAATAAATTTGTATTTTTATATCCTTTTTAATTTGGTAGAAATGTACCGTTCTCATCCCAAGTACCTGTTACTTTTGTAAAATTTGGATGGGTTGAACAATTAAAAAACATATTTGTAAAATTGCAGTCACTTTTAATGTTCCAATCATTAATTTCTGAAGCATCAGTTAGGTTTTGACAGTTAGAAAACATAGAGTTCATACTATCAACGTTATTTACATTCCAATTTGAAATACCATTCAAATTTTCTACATTGCTACCTGAAAACATATTTTGTATGTTTGTAACATTACTTACATCCCAATTCGAAATACCATTCAAATTTTCTACATTGCTACCTGAAAACATATAAGACATGTCTTTAACTTTACTTACATTCCAATTTTTAAATGCATCAATATTATAATTTTTAGTTGCTGCAATATCAGGATCTCCTCCACACAATCCCTTCATATTTGTAACATTAGATGTATTCCAATTACTTACACCATTTATATTGTCTAAAGCCTCGTATCCACAAAAAGCATATCCTAAATTTTCAACATTTTCTGTATTCCATCTTGCCAAAAAATCCAGATTTTTTAATTTTTTATTCCTAGTAACTACACATAAAATTGCTTCCATATTTGTAACATAGTCCGTTTTTAATGTGCTTAATCCGCTTAAGTCTGATACATATGGTAAACCTCCAAACATCTTAGAACTATCAGGATTTAAGTACACATTTTTACTTTTGCTCCACCAATATATTGTTCCCGTTTTGACTTTTCTCTGTTTATTGGCATCTGTTATCTCTGTTAGTCCTTGTTCTCCGTTTATATTTCTAATTTCTTCATTTTCACTTTCCTCAAACCACATATATATTGGACATAATTCGTATCCTTCTGGAACAATATTTTTGTATTTATCTGGTTCTTGTTCAAATGCTTTATATCCATCTGTCCAAGACACTATATTAGCCTCTGTCATTTTTGTTAAATCTGGTGTTCCTTCATATTTTAGAATTTTATCAATTGCTATATTGTTGGTAAAATACCACCCTTGCATAACTCTTTCTGGTGCAAGTGCATACATTTTTGTAATTACATTTGTACCTGTATCGAACATTGCAATGCTTGTACCATTAAAGTACTCATCTATTGATGCATATGTTTTTCCGTCTATTGTTATTTGTCCATTTGCCGAAGCTTGTTCTTCATTCATTGCATCTTTTGTATCCTTTGTTGCTTTTCCTGCCTTTTCAAATAGTCCTCCATTTATTGCCATACTTATTGTTACTGCAACTAGGATTAACATTACAATGATTGTTATGATAAGTGCTATTAGTGTAATACCATTTTGTTTGTTTAATTTTTTCATTTGAATTCCTCTCCTTTTTTTGCGGGTCGCCCTGGGGTGCGACCCCTACATTTTATTATATTTCTATATGCCAAAGACCCTTTGCTATATCCTTAGGTACAATATCCTAAGATCACAGCTTGGGCCTTTATTTTTTCCATTTACTCTTAAAAATACTTGTGTGTACAGTACCAAAGGTTACATCGTTTAACATATTTTTCCTCCTTCGTTTTTACTTTTATCGATTTTATTATACATTAACATTTTATGTTTTGCAATCTTTTTTATAAAATTAACGCATTTGCGGGTCGCCGTGGGAGGCGACCCATATTAATCTGTGTAATAAATTACATCTTTGTATTTAATTCCATTTAAATAATATACTTCAAAAGTTTCTGAATCCACAATATATATGTCTTTTTCTTTTCCATAATTTAAGCTGATGTTTTTTAATTTATTAGTATTTATCTTATAAAATTTATGACCATTTGCTATTTTTGCTGGAACCTTTGTAACCTCATTTCCTATTGGCAATTCTCCATATTCTCTATAGAAATATAAAATTTTATCTTCTAATAATTCAACATCTGCACACATAAACTTATACTTTTTAAAGTCGTTTCCTGTATATGTACTTGTAATCGTTACTGTTGTTAAAATTAAAATAACTATAATTGTTATTATTAATGCAGAAATTGTTATCCCTTTATTTGATTTTATTTTTTTCATTTGTTATCCTCCATATATATTTATTTTATACTATATACTTTTGTTTGGCAAGGGATGTTTTCTATTTTTCTTTATTTTCTTCAATTATTTCATATACTCTTTTTATTAATTTATATCTCTTGTTTTCCCTAATTACTACATACCATAGATAAGCTAAGGCTACTACAATAGCTATGTTTTTTATGTATAAGATTAATATACTAGTTGCTGCTGTTAGTATTATTATTGTTATATTTGATATTTTGTTTATTATGGAATTTGTTTTTTGAGGTGATAATTTTATGCTTAATATTGATTTTAAAATTCTTCCTCCATCTAGAGGATATATTGGTATTAAATTAAACACTGCTATTATTAGGTTTGTATATATTATATTTATATGTAATTTTAAAATTATTGCAAGTGTCATTATCACAAAGTTTATAAGTGGTCCTGCTAATGCTATTATAATTTTTTTTATTGTCATTTTTCCTTTTATTTTGCTTTCTTCAAATGTAATTTTAAATCCGAATAGCATTATTGCAATTTTTTTTATTTTTAGGTCTAAAATTATTCCTGTTATTGCATGGGTTATTTCATGTATTAATGTAAATAAAATAAATGTTGCATATATTTTTATTTGTTTTGTTAGTATGAAGATTATTATAAATAAAAATATTTCTATGTTTATGCTTATTTGTATTTGAATCACCTTCTTAGATATATTGTTCTTTTGTTTTGTTTAAAAATTCAAAATTAGGTCTGGGTCTACATACTCGTTATTCCTTCTTATTTCAAAGTGTAAGTGTGGACCTGTTACATTTCCTGTACTTCCTGATTCTCCTATTTGCTGTCCTTGTACTATTTTGTCCCCTTCTTTTACATAAATTGTTTTACAGTGTGCATATATTGTTGCTACATCTCCATTTGTTATTTTTACATGGTTTCCGTAGTCTCCAACTGAAGATACTAGTTCTACAGTTCCCTCCATAGAAGCTATAATTACTGTTCCTTCTACCACTCCAATATCAATTCCAGTATGATATTTTGGTACTGTTGCTGTTGTTGGATTTCTTGGCCCAAATCTTGAAGTCACTGTCCCTTCCACTGGTTTTATCATTGAGAAATTACTTTTTATATATTCTGCATCTTTTTCCATTTGACTAACACTGCTATCCGCTTCTGTTTCTATTGTTTCTGTTGTTTCTGCTACTTCCGTTGTTTCTGTTGGGTTTGCCATGTTTTCAATTATTCGTTCACTTGCAGATAAAGTTGCTTCTTGTAACCAATTAGTTAATTCTACATTTTCATCTACTATATTTTCACTCTCACTATTTTCCTCTTTTTTTCCTTCATTATTTAGTAAATTAAATGTTTTTATTTGTTTTTTTACCTCTTCAAAGGCTTTATTTATATCTACATCATAAGCAATTGTTCCCTTTAAATAATTTATTGAATCTGTTGAAAAGCTATCTGTATTACCTTGTAATTTATAAATTACACTATATATTCCAACACATATTATTATTTGAATAATTACTTTTTTTAAAAGTCTGTAATTTTTCCTAGGAGTTATATTAACTGTTGCTGTTCTTGGTGCATTTAGCCCACTTTGTCTTCTGTAATATATTTCTTCTGCTCTCCTTAGCCTTTCTTCTTGGCTTAATGTTCTTTCCATAAAAAACACACCTTTCTTAAGTAATTTTTTATAATATATTACTTAAAAAAGGTGTTTAGAACTTTTTATATAAAATTTATGATTATATTTAATATTAGTATTCCTGCTAAAATTGCACTAGCATTTTTTAATTTTTTATACTTTTTCTTTATCCTTTCCACTTCCAAATTCTTAATAACTTTTTTATCTTCTATTTTGGATAAATAGTTGCTTATAACCATTTCCGCTTCTTTTACAACATAATCTGCTGAGAGTCTTTCATCTACATTTTCTTGTTTTTGTAAGTTCTTATAATTTTTATTAGGCTTTAAAACTACATATGCTTCTTCTACAATATTAGAAGGTAAATTTTTAAGTACTACCATGTTTTTCATCTTATTTTCATTCATAGTATCACTCTCCCAAAAATCTTATAAATAAATTCTTTACAATTTTGGGATTTTTATACACTTCTTCATTTCAGAAAATTGATAAATTTATCTCCTCAAACTATATTTTTTTCGGTTTATTCCAAGAAATATAGTCACATTTTTCTGGATTGTTTTCACATATATAATATTTTCTTTTTTTCTTGGTTTTTCTTATTTGTACTTTTCCTCCACATTTTGGGCATGGTTCTTCTATTGTTTCTATAAGTGGTTTTGCGTTTTGACATTCTGGGTATCCTGGGCATGCTAAGAATTTTCCGTATTTTCCATATTTTATTACCATCATTCTTCCACATTTTTCACATGGTACATCAGATACTTCGTATTCTAATTTTACATGTTCTAATTCTTTTTCCACTTTTTCAACTACAATTTCAAATGGCCCATAAAAGTCTCTAATAACATCCTTCCATTTTAATTTTCCTTCAGCAATTTGGTCGAATTCCTCTTCCATTTTAGCTGTAAATGTTACATTAATTACATCTGGGAAGTTTTCTACAAGTAGTTTATTCACAATTTTTCCAAGTTCTGTTGGGTATAATTGTTTTTGTTCTTTTTCAATATATCTTCTTGCTAAAATTGTAGTTATTGTTGGAGAATAAGTACTTGGTCTACCAATTCCTTTTTCTTCTAATGCTTTTACTAGGCTTGCTTCTGTGTATCTTGGTGGTGGTTCTGTAAAGCTTTGTTTTGATTCTAATTTTTCATTTATTAATTCTTGCCCCTCTTTTAATTCTGGGATTTTAGCAAATTCTTCTTTTGTTTCATTATCTTCAGTTTCTACATATAATGCCATAAATCCTTTAAATTTAAGGGTTTGTCCATTTGCTCTAAAATTATAATCATCTGCATTTATTTTTACAGAAACTGTATCATAAATTGCTGGTTTCATTTGGCTTGCTAAGAATCTGTTATATATAAGTTTATATAATTTATATTGGTCATTTGTTAAAGATGATTTTATTTTATCTGGTTCTAGGTCTATGTATGTTGGTCTAATTGCTTCATGTGCATCTTGAGCGTCTGTTTTTGTTTTGTAATACCTATTTTCATAGTAGTTTTCTCCATACATTTTTGTTACTTGCTCTTTTGCCGCTGCTCTTGCTTCCTCAGATATTCTTGTTGAGTCTGTTCTCATATAAGTAATTAAACCAATTGTTCCTTTATCTGCAACCTTTACACCTTCATACAACCCTTGAGCAACAGACATTGTCTTTTTTAATGGGAAATTTAGTTTTCTTGATGCCTCTTGTTGCATTGTACTTGTTGTAAATGGTGGAGCTGGTGTTCTTTTCTTTTCTCCTTTTTTTATCTCATTTACAATAAATTTTGCTTTTTCTAAGTTTTTTAAAATTTTATCTACTTCTTCTTTTGAGTGTAATTCTACTTTTTTATCATTTTTTCCATAGAATTTTGCTTCAAATGTAGTTTTGCTCTTTTTAGTTTTTAAATTAGCATAAATATTCCAATATTCTTCTGGAATAAAGTTTTCTATTTCTTCTTCTCTTTCTACAATAAGCCTTACTGCAACAGATTGCACCCTTCCTGCTGATAAACCTTTTTGAACTTTTTTCCAAAGTACTGGGCTTATTTTATATCCTACTATTCTATCTAATACACGTCTTGCTTGTTGTGCATCTGTTAAATTCATATCTATTGCTCTAGGATTTTTGATTGCATTTTTTACTGCTCCTTTTGTTATTTCATTAAATGTAACTCTACATATAGATTTTTCATCTATTCCTAGAATATGTGCTAAATGCCATGCAATTGCTTCTCCTTCACGGTCAGGGTCGGTTGCAAGATATATTTTTTTTGCAGATTTAGCATCTTTTTTTAATGATTTTATTAAATCACCTTTTCCTCTAATATTTATGTATTGTGGTTCAAGAGTTTTTAAGTCTACTCCTATTTTTGATTTTGGTAAATCTCTAATGTGACCCATTGAGGCAACTACTTTTGTGTTTCCTCCTATAAATTTTTTTATTGTGTTAGCCTTTGCTGGTGATTCTACTATTATTAATGTGTCTGCCATTTTTGTTTTCCTTTCTTATTAGTTTAACTAATAAATAATAATTTAATGGATTTTTTTACAAGTGTTATTTGTTTTTCTTTTATTTTTTCATTTTATTATTTCATATTATTAAATTAGCTATTTTTTTGTTTTCTCCTTTAAAAATTATATAATAATTTTTTAAAACTGTAAACACATTATATTCTAAAACTTAGATTTAATGCAACTAAAAAGCAGATGTTTTATTACATCTGCTTTTATATTATTCTTCTACTGGGTAAACACTTACTTGTTTTTTGTCTCTACCTTTTCTTTCAAATTTTACAGTTCCATCTACTAATGCAAATAGTGTATCATCGCTACCTATTCCTACATTTGTACCTGGATGTACTTTTGTTCCTCTTTGTCTTATTAATATATTTCCTGCAAGAACAAATTCACCATCTGCTCTTTTCACACCTAAACGTTTTGACTCACTGTCTCTTCCGTTTTTAACACTACCTTGACCTTTTTTATGTGCCATTTAAAATTCACTCCCCTCGTATTTATGGTATTTTATTTATACGATAAATTATTCTTCTACTTTTTCTGCTTTTTTTGCTGTTGGTAATTTTATAGCAGTAATTTCTACTTTTGTATATGGTTGTCTATGTCCTTGTTTTGTTCTTTCATTCTTTTTAGCTTTCATTTTGAAAA
>USOV01000031.1 GCA_900556455.1 uncultured Clostridium sp.
TGGGGCAGTGAAAAAATAAAATATATAATCCCCGACGAGATTGGGCGGACGTTTTAGAGTTTGTCAAATTACAATTTATAGAAAGGTAATGATTATGAAAATAATTGGTATAACAGGCTCATCCGGAAGCGGAAAGAGCACAGTAACACAGATCTTAGAAAAAGAACTAAAAGCAAAAAGCATAAACGCAGATGAAGTAGTAAAACAAATGCAAACACAAAGTTCTAAATATTTTGAAAAAATAGTAGAGCTATTTGGTAAAGAAATTATACAAGAAAATGGCTCTTTAAATAGAAAAAGACTTGCACAAATAATTTTTCAAGATAAAGCCCAAAAAGAAAAACTAGATAAATTGACTTATACATATGTAGTAAAAGAAATAAAAAAACAAGTAAATAATACACAAGGAGACTATGTAATAATAGATGCACCACTACTTATAGAAAGTAAACTAAATGAAATTTGCAATGCGGTTATAGCCGTAATAAGTAATAAAGAAGAACAAATAACAAGAATATGCAACCGCGATAATATAGAAAAAGACGATGCAAAACTAAGAATAGAAGCCCAAAAGGATAATGAATTTTATAAAAAAAATGCAGATTATGTTGTAGAAAATAATGGAGGAAATTATAATGAACTCATGGGAAGAATTAGAAAGCTTATGCAAGAATTGCAACAAATGTAAGCTTGCACAAGGAAGAAACAATGTGGTAATAGGATGTGGGAATAAAAAAGCTGATTTAATGTTTATAGGGGAAGGACCAGGTGCAGATGAGGATGCACAAGGAAATCCATTTGTAGGAAAAGCCGGAAAACTTATGAACATGGCATTAACAGGAATTGGAATAAATAGAGATGAAGTATATATTACAAACATAGTGAAATGTAGACCACCTATGAATAGAAATCCAGAAAAAGATGAGGCAGATTCTTGCAAAGAATATTTACAAACTCAAATTGAATTAGTAAAACCTAAAATAATAGTACTTCTTGGAGGTGTGGCTCTAAAGAATATTTTAGGAGAAGAATATGGAATAACAAAAGCAAGAGGAATATGGGTAGAAAAAGACGGAATAAAATATATGCCAACATTTCACCCTGCTGCCCTTCTTAGAGATGAAACAAAAAAAATAGCATTTTGGAAAGATCTTAAAATGGTAAAACAAGAGATAGACAAATAAACTACAATTTAATACAAAAAATTTATTGCAAAATAGTAATATATTTGATATACTAAAGACGAAAATAAAAAATAGGAGGTAACAATATGACACCACATAATGAAGCCAAAAAAGAAGACATAGCAAAAGTTGTTTTAATGCCAGGAGACCCACTAAGGGCAAAATATATTGCAGAAAACTTTATGGAAAATGTGAGACTAGTTAACCAAGTAAGGGGAATGTATGCATATACAGGAACATACAAAGGAAAAGAAATAACAGTAATGGGACATGGAATGGGAATCCCAAGTGTAGGAATTTACACACATGAGTTATTTAAATTCTATGATGTAGACTGCATAATAAGAATTGGAAGTTGCGGAGCATATGTACCATCTCTAAACTTAAAAGATATTATAGTAGTAAATGAAGGATATAGTGAATCAACATTTGCTGAAGTTTATAGCGGAGAAAAAGCACATTCAATAGCAGCTAAAAATTCATGCAATGATGTAATATTAGAAACAGCAAAAGAAATGAACTTAAATGTAGTACAAGGAAATGTTCATAGTACAGACGTATTTTATTCAGAAACAGCAGATTTAAAAGAACTATATGAAAAACACGGATGTATTGCTGCAGAAATGGAATCATTTGCATTATTCCATATAGCAAATGTATTAAATAAAAAGGCAGCATGTATATTATCTGTAACAGACTCACTTGTAAAACCAGAAGAGTTAACACCAGCAGAAAGACAAACAGCTTTAACAAATATGATAAAATTAGGATTAGAAACAGCAATAAAGTTATAAAGTAAGAAAGAAGTAGAAGAATAAAAGAATAAATTACCTCCATTTGGAAATACTTTAAATAAGTAAATCCAAAGGAGGTCTTTTTTTGATAAACAAGGTTGAAATCGCATCAGTAAATACTGCAAAATTACCTGTACTATCAGATGAAGAAAAAACAGAACTATTAATAAAATTAAAACAAGGGGATAAAGATGCTAGAGAAAAATTTATAAATGGAAATTTAAGATTAGTACTATCAGTGGTCCAAAGATTTAAAAATAGAGGAGAAAGTGCAGATGATTTATTCCAAATAGGATGTGTAGGGTTAATAAAAGCAATAGATAATTTTGACCCAAACTTAAATGTAAAATTTAGCACATACCGGAGTACCTATGATAATAGGAGAAATTAGAAGACATTTAAGAGATAATAACCCAATAAGAGTAAGTAGATCAATGAGAGATTTGGCGTATAAAGCTATACAAATAAAAGATAGAATTTTTAAAGAAACACAAAAAGAAGCTACAATAGAAGAAATAGCAAAAGAATTAAATGCGGAAAAAGAAGATGTAATAGTAAGTTTAGATGCAATACAAGATCCTATATCTTTGCAAGAGCCAGTATATAATGAAAGTAGCGATAATTTGTATGTAATGGATCAAGTAAAAGATAATAAAAACACAGATGAACTATGGGCAGAGAATATAACAATTTCAGAAGCAATGAAAAAGTTAAATGAAAGAGAAAAAAATATAATAACAAGAAGAATATTTGATGGGAAAACCCAAATGGAGGTAGCAGAAGAAATTGGTATATCACAAGCACAAGTATCTAGGCTAGAAAAAAATGCAATTGAGAGGATTAAAAGAATGTATAAGTAATGATATTAAATTTAACATCAGATTTCTACTAATATAATATCATCTCCAATACATTTAATATTCTGCCACGGAATTATAATATCATTACTTGAAGAAAAGAAACTAATTAATCTAGTAGAACCAGGAACAATAATAGAAGTAATCATGCCTGTTTCTAGGTCTGCATTTACATCTTGAACAAAACCAAGTCTCTTTCCATCAGTAATATTAATTACTTCTTTATGCTTAAAATCTAAACCTTTCCCAGACATGAATATCCTCCTAAAATAAAATATATTATAGTGTATTCTTTGGGAGAGAAAAAATTCGTTACTAAATAATGTTTTTTACTTTTCATATTAATACAAGTATATAGTTGCAAAAAATACTTTATAATTGTGGTTCGGATTACAACAAAATCATCAAAATTAATTAAGAAAAGGGTTGAATTTTCAACCTTTTTGTGTTATATTAAATAACTGTAACGAAAGGGGAAAATAAAATGGGAAAACATGTAGAAACAAAAGAAAATGAAGTAAGAAATAAGAAAAAGAAAAAAAGACATATTGGAAGAAAAATATTTTTAATTATATTAATTATTTGTGCAATAGCAGGAATAAGATTTGCCAAAAAAGTAAATGACTTGGAGGGAAATTGGTTTGCTGCATTGCTTGGCCATAATGAAGAAACATTAAAAAATTTAGATACATTGCAAATATTAGTTATGGGAGAAAGTACGGGCATGTCTGATACAATAATTGCCTGCTCATATAATCCAAAAACACAAAAAGCATCAATGCTTTCAATTCCAAGGGATACATATGTTGAAAATGGAAAGTATAAATACTCTGTGTATAATAAAATAAATTCATTATATTCAGGAGGAAAAACACCAGAAAAAACACTAGCAGCTGTAAACAAAATAACAGGATTAGATATAAAATATTATATCCTTGTTGATACAGAAGCATTAAGAAAATTAGTAGATTTAATAGATGGAGTAGAATTTGATGTTCCAAGAGACATGGACTATGATGATGATGATCAAAACTTACATATACACTTAAAAGGAGGTTACCAAACTTTAAATGGGGACCAAGCAGAGCAAGTAGTAAGATTTAGACATAACAATGATGGAAGTTCATATTCTTATGAATATGGAAACGAAGACTATGGAAGAATGAAAACACAAAGAAATCTAATTATATCTGTTGCAAAGCAAACTATTAAATTAAAAAATATAACAGAAATAAGCAATATTATAAACATTATGAAAGAAGATGTAAAAACAAATATAGACTTTAATATGCTAATTGACTATATACCATATGCAATAAACATGGATTTTAACACAATTCAAACAGCACAACTACCAGGAAAATCAGAACAAAGAAGCGGGGGATGGTTCTTCTTCCATGACGAGGAAGAAACAACCCAAATAGTAGATGAGCTATTTAATGAAACTCCAAAACCAGAGGAAACAACATCAGAAAATAATATAATAGAATAAAAAAATATCAGCCGTTTTGTATTTCTTATAAAATATATAAAACGGCTGATTAATAATAAGTTAGTTAAACAATATTTTTTCTTAAAACCTTTTAATCATAGTAATTCTTTTCTTTTTTAGTTTAGCCTTCCTAAGTTTAAAAAATACCAAAACAATGAAAATTACTATAAAAACAATTATACATTTCAAAAACATATGAGAAGATTTAACATCATTTTCAGCAATAAGATTTGCAGAATAGTTAATTCCATTTAAAGTATATGTTACACTCCCCAAAACTGTTCCCTTAGCAATTGGAGCCTTTATTTTATCATTTATTTTTATTTCATGCTTAATACTTAAAATATCTACATCATTTTTTACAGTAAAAGCTATATCATTATCTAATACCAAATTTAATTTTTTCGTATCTTTTGTTGCCCCTTTTACAGAAACAGTTTCAACTGAATTTCCCTTAGTAGCAAATTTCTTAAAAGAAAAATTATCAAATCCATAATCAAAAAGTTTTTGAGTCTCTAAATATCTATTATCAGAAGTAGTACAATTTAATAAAACAGTAATTAGTTCTAAACCGTCTTTAGAAGCATAGCCCATTAAACAATAACCAGCAGGTGTAGTGTGGCCAGTTTTCATACCTAATGCATATTTGTAATAACTATTTTTATAATTTGGATTTATAAGCTCATTTGTTGTACCAAAAATTCTATCATCAACAGTATAAATGTCTGTTACAGGAAGATGGAAATATGTTGTTTTATATAATTCTTTAAGTTTATCGAATTTTAAAGAATAATTCCCAATTAAAGCTAAATCGTGTGCTGTTGAATAATGATTTTCATTATGAACTCCATTTGGATTTATAAAATTACTATTAGTGCAGCCAATTTTAACTGCTGTTTGGTTCATTAATGTGCAAAAATCTTCTACTGAGCCACTAATATGTTCTGCTAGAACTAAGGCGGCATCATTTGCAGAAGAAACAATTAAAACATTTAAAAGTTCTTCAACAGTAAAGGTTTCGCCAGCTTTTAGATTTGCTGTAAGATAACCATATTCAACACCATCAATAGCACTCTGGTTAACAGTAACTGTGTCAGCTAAATTACAATGCTCCATTACAACAATGGCAGTTAAAATTTTTGTAGTACTTGCTGGATACATTACTTGGTTACTATTTCTTTCATATAAAATTTGCCCGAGAAGAGGCATCATATAAGATGGCAGCAGCAGAATTTAGTGAAAAATCTGGCTCTTCAGTTGCAAAAACTTTAGGGGCGCAAAATATTAAGATAATAAAAAATATTAAAAATAATTTATAACATAGTTTTTTCATAATCAAATCACCACCATAAATATATATTAAAAATGTAAAAAAAACAATAAAAATAAGGAGGAAACATGAAAAATTTTAAAAAAATAATTTTTTTGTCGATAATTGTAGGAGTTTTGGCGATTTATTTAGTTTACCATTATGTAACAAATAGTTCTAGTGAGTATATAGAAGAAAACATTTACATAGAAACAAATAACCAACCAGAAGAAAAAAATAAAATATTTTTACATATTACAGGTGAGGTGAATGCGCCAGGAATTATAGAAATTGATGAAGGTGCAAGGTTAGCAGATGTAATAGAAGCAGCAGGGGGATTTACTGAAAATGCAGACATAAATAAAATAAATTTGGCATACATCGTTAAAGATGGGCAAAAAATAAACATACCAAATGTGAATTATGTGGATACAAATAGCTATATAACTGAAAATATGGGAGAAAATATTATAATAGAAGATATAACATCATCAAGTATGAATTTAGTAAATATAAATACTGCTACACAAACAGAATTAGAAACCTTAACAGGAATTGGTCCATCAACAGCACTTAAAATAATAAAATATAGAGAAGAAAATGGAAAATTTAAAACAATAGAAGAAATAAAAAATGTTGCTGGGATAGGAGACTCAAAATTCGAAGCGATAAAAGATGAAATATGTGTGTAAACAAATTCTTATTTATATTCTTGCTTTAACCTAATAAAATTGTTATAATGAAAAAAGTATAATTATTTGAGAGGAGAAAATAATGTGCGTATTTACGAAAATAGAAAACTTCCTTAAAAGGTTAGAAAAACACCATGTAAATGAATATTCCATACAATGTGCATACTATGTAATACTTGCATTTATTCCATTTTTAATTTTATTATTTTCACTTATACAATTTACTAGTGTTGGTAAAGATGCAGTATTTTTCCTGGCAAGAGATTTATTCCCAGGTAATATAGGCGATTTTATAGAAGGAATAGTAAAGGAAGCTTCATTTAAGTCAATAGGAACATTATCAATATCAGTAATTTTCCTTGTATGGTCTGCAGGTAAAGGATTCTTTGCGTTATGTAAGGGATTCCATTATATATATGAAACACCAAAAGAATATAATTATTGGTTCCTAAAGTTAAAATCTATTATTTGTATAATTTTGTTCATTGTTATGATAGTGGTAGTACTATTGCTAGTTACTTTTGAAAGAACAATTGTAGATTTTTTACAAAATAAGTATATGGGATTAAGTACAACAATAAATATTATTATAAATTTAAGATTACTATGGCAAATTTTAATATTGTTTGCAGTTTTCTGGTTAATGTATATATTTGTACCGAACCGTAAAGTAAAGTTTAGAACTCAAATACCAGGTGCGGCATTTGCTGCTATAGGTTGGTATGTATTGTCTTGGGCATTTTCTATATATTTAGATGTATTTAAAAACTTTTCTGTAATATATGGAAGTTTAACATCAATCATGCTTTTAATGATATGGGTATATTGGAGTATGTATGTCTTACTACTGGGTGCAGAAATAAATGCATTAATAGAAAAAAAGAAACAAAAAAATATCGGTTCAAAATGAACCGATATTTTTTTATGCTATTTTTTTCCCAAATTTTCTTTGGAAGAATTTTATAATTTCTGTTCCAGGTACTACAGAGAATGCTAAGCCAAATGCAATTAAAAATTCTTTTAAGCTAATAGCTGTAAAGTTAAATAAATTTGTAAAGAATGGAATGTATATTACACCAATAGTTAAAATTGATGCAAGAATGAATGCACCCAATAGCCACCAGTTAAATGACTTAAGCTTAAACAAAGATTCTCTTTGCGAACGCATACATATAGCATGAAATACTTGAACAAAGTTTGCAGTTAAAAATGCCATAGACATACCATCCAAAGAAGAAACGCTAAGGTCAATTGCTCCTGTCTCTATAAACTCACCGATAAAATAAGAAATAATTATAAGAATTCCCATAAATAATCCTCTTAAAGCAACATCTACACCAGTACCATTAGCAAATAAACTTTCATTTGAATTCCTTGGTTTTCGCTTCATTAAATCTCCTTCAGCCTTTTCCATACCTAAAGCAAGGCCTGGGGTACTATCTGTAACCATATTTATCCAAAGCAAATGCGCAGGAGTAAGCATTGTTATACCAAGTAATGAAGAGGTGAATACTGCTACAATTTCAGCAAGGTTTGTTGAAAGTTGAAATTGCAATACTTTTCTAACATTATCATATATTTTTCTACCTTCTTCAACTGCATTAACAATAGTTGCAAAATTATCATCTGCAAGAACCATATCAGAAGCACCTTTGGTTACATCTGTTCCAGTAATCCCCATACTAATTCCAATATCAGCTGCCTTTATTGAAGGGGCATCATTTACACCATCACCTGTCATTGCAGTAATTATTCCTTGTGCTTTAAATGCTTTAACAATTCTTGTTTTATGCTCTGGTTGAACACGAGCAAAAACAGAGCATCTATTTACAACTTCAATTAATTCTTCATCTGAAAAATCTTCTAATTCTGCGCCAGTCATTGCTTCAGAAGCATCTTTAATAATTCCTAAATCTTTACCAATTGCAACAGCAGTATCTTTATGGTCACCAGTAATCATAACTGGTCTAATTCCAGCAGTTCTACATTGTTTAATTGCCTTATAAACTTCTGGTCTACAAGGGTCAATCATACCTACAAAACCAATAAAAATCAAATCTTTTTCTAGGTTTTCTGCACTAAAGTCAGTAGGTGTTTCATTAAATTCTCTATAAGCTGCACCAAGTACTCTAAGAGCTCTATCGGCAAATTCTTTAGATTTGCTATTTATTTCATTACGTATTTCATCTGTTAAAGGAACAACCTTTCCATCTTTTAAAAATCCATTACAATGACTTAAAAGAATTTCACAAGCACCTTTTGTATAGCCTAAAATTTTTCCATTTTCATTATGAACAGTAGACATCATTTTCCTGTTAGAATCAAATGGAGCTTCTCCAATACGAGGGTAACTTTCATTTAATTCATACTTAGGTAAACCTTCAGCAAAAGCAAAATTTACTAAAGCAACCTCTGTTGGCTCGCCAGAAGCTTCTTTTTCATTTTGTTTAATTTCTGCATCTGAGCAAAGTGCCATAGCCTTGGCAAGTAATTTCTTATCTGTACCAAAGGTATCTACAACTGTCATTTTATTTTGAGTTAATGTACCAGTTTTATCTGAACAAATTACTTGAGTACATCCTAAAGTTTCAACTGCTGTAAGCTTTCTAACAAGTGCCTGCCTTTTAGACATTGATGTTACACCAATTGAAAGAATAATGGTAATTACCGCAGGGAGTCCTTCTGGTATTGCGGCAACAGCAAGAGCAATTGCAACTAAAAATGTATCTAAAATAACATCTCCTGCAAAAGATCCATTTCTAATTAATGTAAATATAAATACAAAAATACTTATACCTATAACAAGTTTTGTAAGAGTTTTAGAAAGCTCAGCCATTTTCTTTTGAAGTGGTGTTTCTTGACTATCAGTTTGAGCTAAAGCATCAGCAATTTTACCCATTTCTGTATCCATACCAGTAGAAACAATTACAGCTTTACCACGACCATAGACAATGGTACTTCCAGAATATAGCATATTAGTTCTATCTCCTAAAGGAACTTCCCTTGAAGTTTCACTAAGCATTAAAATATCAGCTATTTTATTAACTGGAACAGATTCTCCAGTAATTGCTGCTTCTTCAACTTTAAGACTATGACTTTCCAAAATTCTACAGTCAGCTGGAATTGCATCTCCTGCCTCTAAAACAATAACATCTCCAACAACTAAATCTTCACTTTTAATAATTTGAATTTGACCATCTCTAATTACTTTTGAAGTGGCTTTAGTCATTTCCATAAGAGCAGAAATAGCATTTTCTGCTTTGCTTTCTTGAACAACGCTTAAAATAGTGTTTAAGATAACAACAAATAGAATTATAAACAAATCTGCATAAGATTCATTTGCTCCTGTAACCACATTGCTATAAATAGTTGTTCCTGCGGAAATAAATGCAGCAACTAAAAGCATAATAATCATAGGGTCTGCTAAAGATTTAATAAATTTTTTAAATAAACTATCTTTAGGTGGCTCTTGCAATTTGTTTTTACCATTAGCTTCAAGCCTAGATTTTGCCTCATCAGAGGTCAGCCCATTTTCATTAGATTTTACTTCTTTTAGAACTTCATTAGAATTTTTTAAATAGAATTGCATGATAATACTCCTTTCATATTATAAAGGTAAAACAAAAGACTTTTATTGCAGCAAAAAAACAGCAATAAAAGTCTTGTTACCTCTAAAAAAGTATGTAATCCAGCTTTTATGCGTGATGATGAATTACATAACATCTAAAAATATAGATGCGAACTACTCCCTTTTATTTTTCTAAATTTTAACAAAAAATATACAGAAAGTCAATAAAAATTTTACATTAAAATCCGAAAAAAACTCTTGCAAACTTGGGAATGTTGTAATACAATAAAAATGATAAAAATAAAAACAAAGGAGAAAAAACATGTTGAAAGCTGTAACCCTTGGTACTGTACACACACACACACACACACACACACACACACACACACACACAAGCATTTTTAAATAACATATTTTTTAAAATTAATAAAAAAAATAAAGATCCATGCTGTGGTCTTAGGCTGTTGCGCCTGAGAATATAGCATAGGTCTTTTTGAATATGAAAAAATAAAAAAATAAATTGTGATTTGTCGAATTCTTAAAAAATTGAAGACGTCCGCCCAATCTCGTCGGGGATTATATATTTTATTTTT
>USOV01000032.1 GCA_900556455.1 uncultured Clostridium sp.
GGGGGTAAAGTCACCGAGGATGCGAGAATAATACTACCCATTTTCCTCTATAATCGCTTAATTTTATATTTCCACATGTTGATAGAGCTTCAAAATCTGGTGCCATTTCTCCTATTCGAACATTTCCATTCATCATTATTTCATAGTTCATAAAAAAATAAACCTCCTACATGATTTTTGTATATATTATGCAAATGGAGGCTTTTTTGTTCTTGTT
Organism: uncultured Clostridium sp.; assembly: GCA_900556455.1. GTDB lineage: Bacteria > Bacillota > Clostridia > TANB77 > CAG-508 > UMGS1933. Next base: position 218 of record USOV01000032.1, read on the forward strand.
GAGATAAAACTTGAAATTTTCTGTTATGTTTTATTTAACTATTACTTTCATAAAATTGTAATTCTACTTTTCAATTTTCTTATAAGCATGATTTTCAACATATATCATCATTTGATGATATAAACCAATATATAAAAGTATAGCTAACATTCCTGATATTGTCCCAATAATATATCCTTCAACATTTTGGGATTTAAGAGCAATAACTAGAATAATCAAACTTATAAGCCCTAGAATAAAACTAGATATATGTTCTTTTTTCCATTTTCTTTTATAAAATGTTATTTTTTCTTTTAATGTAAATGAACTATTTTCTAAAGCATTTAATAAATTGTTATCTGCTATTTCTTTATATTTTTCATCTGATATTTTTTCTCCTATAAATAATTCATTCAAAGTAATATTTAGTATTTTACATAAATCTTGCATGTTTGAGACATCCGGTAGATTTAACCCTCTTTCCCACTTGCTTATTGCATTTTTACTGATACCTAATTTTTCAGCAAGTTGTTCCTGTGTTAAACCATTTTCTTTTCTTTGATTACTTATAAATTTGCCAATTTTTTCTTGATTCATACTATTCCTCCTTTCAATATAATTATATAATCTTAATATTAAAAAGTACACATACCTTTAGTTTACTTCAAATTCAGATTACTATTTATCTAATTTTTATAATAACACAAACATATTTATCCTGTCAAAATTATCCTTGGGATAATTTTGCAGGAAGAGGAAGTCACCCCCGCATCCCAATAAGAGCCTAAAAGCGTGGTTTTTAGCAGGATACCCCAAAAATATAGAGGTGACATTTTGACGCCCCTATAAAATTATAGAACTATTATATAAATTGTGATTTTACTTTCTCTATTGGCAATATCAAGTAAAATATCACTAGAAATAGTTTATCTTTTGTATCATCAAAATGTTTATATATTATTACATTTTTTGTTCTATATAGTATCCCTCTTGAATTGCTGCAAAAGTTGCCTCTATACATATTCTTGTATTATTTTATTATTTTCTGTTATACTATTATTCATAAGTGATTTAAATCTCCTTTATATAATTTTGGTTTTGCAACTTAATTATATATGATTTAAATCACTTATTCAATTTTTATTATCTTTGTTTCACATCAATTGTAACACTACATTTTTTAATAAAATTTTTTGAAACTATAAAAACTTAATGCTATTAGTTGCATTTTCCACACCATCGGCAACCATTACAGCTATCTTTTCTTTTACACTTTCTACATTTAGGTTGAATTTTAACTTCATTGTACTCTAATGGGTTTTGTAACTTAGATTTTAGTGCCATTACTTTCTGGTAAGCCTTTGGTATATGATAAGTTTTCCCATCTTTTATAAAGACATTTCCAGTTCCAACGAAATGGAATTTAATATTATAATTGATACATTCATCATATAATTTCTTTACCCAATCATAATGTAATGGTCTATTCCCTTCATAGTTTTCTCCATCAACTAGTACTATTTCAAATTTTCCAGTTTTTAAATATTTATCCAATGTAATTTCTCCAATCATTGGTGCACACATAATTCCCTTGTGTTTAAAAGGTAAGTCTAATAAAATAGGCAATCGTTCTTCTGCTCTTTGCTGGTTTTCAGTTGTAAAGACCATAATTACATTTTCCCAGCCATCTTTCCAATCATTTGGTAAATTAGCTGCCACTCTTTCTGCTCTTTTGGTCTGAAGCCAAAAAGTAACATCTTTTCGAGTTCTTATCATATCCCATACTTCACTTCGCCACTTATCTGCCTCTTCCAAGAAGAAATCACTAGTCATACAAACTCGTATAGTTGCGCCACTTGGAATTTTATATTCCCCATTTCTATTTTTCTTTAATGGTAAATTAAAGTTTGTTTTTACTTTATATATATCGCTACCATTTTTCTCTCTTTGAGAATCCAGAAAATACATATAGCAATATTTACAGCCTTCGCTATATTTATGGCATCCATGCCATGGATTCCATATATCGTTCAAATTCTATCACTTCCATATTCTCTTACTTATTGTAATTTATCTTTTTTCATTGGGTAAAATCTTAATCCGTTAATACATTGTTCAACATCTGTATCTATAAATCCTAAATGTTTATATATTTCATGTGCATATGGAGATGAATTAACCGTAAAGTAACCCTTATTATTTAGTAATTCAACTTTATTATATAGTTTTCTTCCTATTCCTTGTTTTTGATATTTTCCATCTATAAAAAATAATGCAATATGGCTAATATCTTTTGTGGCAATCACACCTAATAATTGATTTTTATTAAATGCTCCATAGAATTCTCTTGCATTAACCCAGTTCATATCACTAATAGATTTTTTGAATTCTTCTATCCCTTCTTCACTATAATCAGGTGCCTCATATTCTAAAAAAACTTTCCATACTAAATCTAAAGCATTTTTCATTTCTTCTTTTAATATTTTTCTAATTTCCATAAAAACTCATCTCATTCCCTTATACTAATCATAATTTTAAAATTATAAATCAATTTCAAAAATTTACAACCTACTTATCGTAGCGTCCTTTTCAAAGTTAATGCATCTGCGGGTCACCGTGGGCGGTGACCCCTACATCGTTTGTAATAAATTCAACCTCACAAATTATTTTAAAAAATAGAGGTAACCTTTGGTCACCCACCTAAAATTTATTTTTTATTTTTGTATATATCTCATCCCAAGAATAGGCTCTTTCAATTTCAGGATAGCTATTGTATTTGTTATATCTACTATCAAATAGGAATACTGGTATATGCAATTTATTATATACATTTATACAGTTTTTTGACTGTTTACAATCAGCTTATCAAAATCTAATAAATCTGGAGAAGTTGTCCCTTCTACAGGCACTAACCAGAAATGAACATTTACAAATGGATCAGATTTTTCATTTGAAAGAAGGTGTGCATAATTTAGTCCTAGTTCCTTTCTCATTCCTTCTTTTATTTTTTTAAGAACAAGCGAAAACCTATTAGTTAAATCTTATATAATTTATTTGCTCATTTCATTTTTTAGGAATTCTGTTTCAGTTTCTAAGTCTAATCTTACAAATATTGGTTCACCTTTTTCTACTACTTTTAAGTTTTTCATATCTGCATTTTCTTTAGTACTTTCCCAAGTTTTTAAGTTTTCATCTTTTATTCCTAATTGTTTAAACATTTTTTCAGATGTTTCTTCCATACATGGCATAATTAATATTGCAACTTTTCTTAATGTTTCTACAAGATGATACATTACATCTGCTAATTCTTCTGTTTTTTCTTCTTTGAATAGTGTCCAAGGCATTGTTTCATCTATATATTTATTAGTTCTTGCTATTATTTTCCAAATTTCATCTAAAGCATTAGCAACATGTGATTCATCGAATTCTTCCTCAGCAAGTTTTATTTGGTTTTCTATAAAGCTTTCTAATTCTTTATCTAGAGTTGTTAATGTTTTTGGTTTTTCTGGTACTAATCCACCAAAATATTTGTTAATCATTCCTATAGTTCTATTTAATAAGTTTCCTAAATCGTTACATAGGTCTGAGTTATATCTTTCTACAAATCCTTCTGGGGTAAATAAGCCATCTTGTCCGCCATTTAATTCTTTTAGTAAGAAATATTTTGTAGCATCTAATCCATATCTATCTATTAATGTTTCTGGATATATAACATTTCCTTTTGATTTAGACATTTTTCCGTCCTTCATCATTATCCAGCCATGTACAAGTAATTTTTTAGGTATTGGTAAGTCCAGTGCCATCAAGAAAATTGGCCAATATATACCATGAAATCTTATTATATCTTTGCCAACTATTTGTAAATCTGCTGGCCAATATTTATTGAATTTTGTTTCATCTTCTGACATATATCCTAGTGCTGTAATATAGTTTGTAAGTGCATCTAGCCAAACATATATAACATGTTTTTCGTCACCTTTAACTTTTATTCCCCAGTCAAAGCTTGTACGAGTTACGCATAAATCCTCTAAACCTGGTTTTATAAAATTATTAAATATTTCATTTTTCCTAAATTCTGGGTCTATAAAATGTGGATTTTCTTCATAAAATTTTACTAGTCTATCTTGATATTTTTTCATATTGAAGAAATATGCTTCTTCTTTCATTTTCTTTACTTCTCTACCACAATCTGGACATTTTCCATCTACTAATTGTGTAGGTGTGAAGTATGTTTCGCAAGGAGTACAATACCAACCTTCATATTCTCCTTTATATATGTCTCCATTTTCCATGAATTTTGCAAAGATTTTCTCTACAACTTTTTCATGTCTAGGCTCTGTTGTCCTAATAAAGTCATCATAATTTATTTTCATTTTTGCCCATAGTTCTTTTGCCATTTCAGCCATTTCATCTACATGCTCTTGTGGTGTTTTTCCTCTAGATATAGCAACTTCTTGGATTTTTTGACCATGTTCGTCTAATCCTGTTAGCATGTATGCATCATATCCTCTTAATTGTCTATATTTTTTTATTACATATGCAAGTGTTGTTGTGTATGATGTTCCTATATGGAATTTTCCGCTTGGATAATATATTGGTGTTGTTATATAAAATTTCTTATTTTCACTCATATTTAAAAACTCACTCCTTTTGGCTTTCTAATAATGTTTAAAATTTTATCACAAATGCTTGAAAATAGCAAGGGCTTTTACAACTTCTCCTGCTATTATTAGCCCTGCTACTGAAGGTACAAAAGATATACTTCCTGGTACTTGTTTTTTTGTTGCTCCATTATCATTTGCTTTTGGTTTTATTGGCTCCTCTTTTGAATACACTACTTTAAGTTTTTTTATTCCCCTTGTTTTTAGCTCTTTTCTCATTACTTTTGCAAGTGGGCATACACTTGTTTTATATATATCTGTAACTTCAAATTTTGTTGGGTCTATTTTATTTCCTGTTCCCATACTAGATATTATAGGAATATTTAGTTTATTTGCTCTCATAACTAATTCTATTTTTGCTGTAACTGTGTCTATTGCATCTACTATATAATTGACAGTATCATCAAAAATTTCTGGGCTATCTGGCATAAAAAATTCTGAATAAATCTTTACATCCGCTTCTGGGTTTATATCCAAAATCCTTTCTTTTGCAACTTCTACTTTTAATTTCCCAATAGTCTTTGTGGTTGCAATTATTTGTCTATTTAAATTGCTTTCAACAACTTTATCATTATCCACTAAAATAAACTTTCCGACTCCAGCTCTTGCTAGCCCTTCTACTACAAATGATCCAACTCCTCCAACTCCAAAGATTGCAACTTTTGAGTTTTTTAACTTCTCTAAATTTTCTTTTCCTATTAACATCTCTGTTCTTAAAAATTGATTTAACATATTTGCTCCTTTTTAGCATTATATACGGGCAGAGATGAACCCCTGCCCCACATTTTATTTTTTTAATTCTATTAATGCTGTTTCTAGTCCAAATCCTTCTTTTTCAGTTCTATATGAATGTATTAAATTTGGATTACACATACTGCAAATTCCTGAGTCTATTATATTTTCTGGAATTAACCCCATATTTTGCATAAGCACTTTATTTATCAATACTGTATCTATGTTCCATTTATTTTGTTTTTCTTCTATTATATCGTCTAAATTAATAGTAATTTTATTTCCTTGGTCATCCACATATGAGCTTCCTTCTAGATAGCCAAACTCATTTTGGAACAATTCTTTTACATCTTGTGAAACTTCAAAATGACATTTTCTAATACTTGGACAAATGCAGCAAATTATATTCTTTGGTTTACATCCAAATTCGTTCATCATTTTGTTTACAGCTTGTACAACTATTCTTTTTAAAGTTCCTTTCCATCCAGAATGAACATTTGCAATAACATTTTTTACTGGGTCATATAGAAGAAATAATATACAATCTGCATTTGTAGTAGCTAACAATATATTTTTTTTATTAGTTACTAAACCATCTGTTTTTTTATATTTTTCCAAATTAAAATCTGGTGAAAATATATTAGTTTTATTTTTTACAGCTAATATATTATTTGTATGGCATTGTCTCGGTTTTACAATATTTCTATACTTACTTCCAATTGCCTTGCATATTTGTTTGTAAGACTTTTTGGCTAATTTATATTGTTTGCTTGATACTTCTGGTTTGCCATTAATTGCTGTTCTAAAGTTTACATTTGTTCCCAAACTATATGCATGGTTTATTTTATCTTTATATTCTAATAATTTTCTAAACTGTAAGTACTGTACTTTACCAGTTTTTATATGTATAACTCTATCATTGCTTAAATCTGTTAGCATATTTTTCTCCTTGTGTTAAATTAATTATCTTCCTTCTCCTTCATCTGCTTGTTCTGTTGGAGCAGTTGGTACATTTGCATTTTTTTGTTCATTATCTAGCTTATTCATTAGTTGTTTAACCTGTTCACTTAAAACAGTTCCTCTTTCAGCATTTTTTACTATATCTGGATTGAAGTGTCCTGTCTTTACTGCAACATTTAAAAATGATTTATCTGTCATTCCTGCTAGATAATCAGTAGCTAATTGCAATGCCATTTTTTGTTCCATTGTTCTTAGTTCTTCTTCTATTTTTCTGTTAATAAACTCTTGTTTTTGTTCTGGGCTTAAATCTATTGTTCCATAAGTACCCATTATTTCTTGCCTAATTTCATCAACTTGTCCTTGTACTATATCTCTATATAAATGTTTTTTGTTAACTTCATGAGTTTCAGTTAAAGCAGTTTCTATTTTTTTCCTTACTCTTGTTTTTACTGCATTAAAAGTATTTTCATATCTAATTGCAAAAACTTCATCTTCGTTTTGTACATATGTATATATATTATGTAATAATTTCATTAATTCATATTGATTACTTCCAGTAAATTTATCTTTTGAAGGTCTTGTATATGCTTTTAAATCTCCTATTCCGCGTTCTTTTCTATATGAAGTATATTCACCTTCTGGTCTATATCTTGTTTCCATATATGCTAAAGCATTTTCATCTTTAATATAATTTCTTACAGTTTCATCATAAAATTTATTTCTAATCGCTCCAGATTTTAATAAGCCTTCAGAACATTTTTCTACTAACTCTCTAGCAGCTTGAGGCAATTCTTCTGTTTGGTAATTCCAGTTTGTATATTGTACAAATTCTTTATAATTTAATTGTTTTGCTTTAAAAAATAAATTCCATGCAGCATTAGAAAATTGTGGTGTATCTTGGTTTTGTGAATTTTTAATTAAGTCATTTATAAAATATTCTTTCATTTTACTTGTTACTTCATAAACTACACTAGACCTTGCTCTTAGCATTTTCGTTCCAAATTCTTCAATTTTATTTGCTTCTGAATTTACTTTATTTAAAGTTCTTGCAAGTTCTGTTTCCATTTCATCTAATGGTATTCCTTCTGCTGATTTTCTTGCAATTCTTTCTTCTAAGTTTTGTCTTTCTTCTTCTGGTATGTTTGCTCCTTTTGTTCTAAGAAATTTTGCTAATTTTTTATTTCTGTATTTTTCTTGTTCTTGTTCAAATATTTCTTGTATTGCTCCTATATCATCTTTATTATGTATATTTAATCCATTTTGTTGTATTTTCTTATTTATAGTTTTTAATGCATCTTGCATATCTTCATCTTGTCTACTCATAAAATCCATTGTTTCTCTTTTTTCTCTTAAATTTTGTTCCTTCATCTGCTCAATAATTCTTCTACCGCAGTCAATTTTATCTGCATCAGTTACTGGGTATTCTGGTGAAAACATTTCTCCAAATAATGCTAAATAATCATCACTGAAGTCTTTCAATATTCCAAGTCTAAATCCGTCTTGCATATCTGAAGATAAATATGCAATAACATCTGCAAATTTTGCTATTTTTCCTTCAGGAGTTTGTGCTATAAATTTATATTGATTTTCGCTATTGGCTAATCTCATTTTTGTTCGTACTGCTTCTTCTATTGTTGCATAGGGTATTTCTGGTCTCATCATGTCTTCTCTTGTTGCTTCACCATCGTGTGAAATAACAGCATCCAAAAAATAAGCAAATTCATCTTTTAGTTGTTCTCTTAATTCTGGTTTATTTGCTATATTAGGTATTTTACTTATTGCTTTTCCGCAAAGGTCTTCACTTAATACTATTTCTATTCCCTTAGCATTGTGATGGAAATATTGTGTATTATAAACTTCTCCTAATTGGTTGAAAATTTCTTCACCTTCATGTGCACTAAAAGGATGTCCTGCATCGTGTACTAGCATCGCTGTTTGTATATAATTTGCATTAAGCCCTAACCCTTTTGCTAATCTTTTGGCTATGTCTGCACACTCTCTTAAATGTATTGCTCTTGTTGTAACATGACTCTCTTCTGCTGTTTTTGGTGTTGACATTGGTTTATCTTCTGCACGTTTCATAAATTTACTTTCGTTTATTGTATCAATTAAATAGTCCATATAGTTATCCCATACTAAATTAGTTCTTTGCATTTTTCCCATAACACTACTCCTTTTAAAAATTTTTTTACATTAACACTTATATAATAACATTTTTTGTTTTTTTTTGCAAGTCAAAAATGCATAAAGGAACCGCCCCAGGAAAACCTGAGGCGGCAGGATACATTAAATATTCATGCTCATTCTCTTTACAGTACTAATTGCATGCTTGAAAATTAACTGCTCCGTTCCCTCGCAGTAGAACAGGATAGCTTCCTGACCCACATTAAGGATTTTTCCACGCAATTGGAACCCATTCATCAAGTAAAGAAGAACCTTTTCTTGATTGTCGACAAGCTCCTGCAAATAAGTAGATTCGTTGAACATTTTCTATTTCTCCTTTTTATTTTTTTCTTCCTTTAGGAAGAATACTAATATTATATCATGTTTACATAATTTTTGCAAATTACTTTATACTTATATGTATAATACTCGCATCTACACTTAGTTCTCTTGATACTATATTTTGTATTTGTGCTATTTGTTCAGTTTGAAGTTCTTTTTCTCCTACAATTACACTTACGCTATTATCGTTTACAAAAATCACTACATTTTTGAAGCCTTTTGCTGAGATTAAATTTTCTGCTATCATTATTGCATTTTTAGTTTTATTTATGTTTGCAATTTCATTTAAAGCTGAAGTCTTTTGGTCACTACTAGTTTCTGTATTATTATATATTTGCTGATATGTTTCTAACATTTGTGAATACATATTTTCTCTTTCTAATTTTGAAGTTGTAAAGTATGTATCATCCGTTTCATAAGTAGCCACAGTTTCTACTGTATTATTTTCTTCTAGTATATTATTATCTTCTAAATTTTCTACTGTATTGTTTTCTACTAAAGTATTTTCTTCTATACTATTTTCTACTACAGAATTACTGCTAACTAATGTTGCATCACCAAGTTCTGCTGTTAAGTATGATGTTGTAACTGTATTATTATCTGCTGTAAAATTTAAATAACCTGCTGTAATTAACATTAATGAAATAACTAAAATGATTAATTGATTTCTTTTTATAATTTTCATATATCCTCCTTATTTTTGCATTTCAAATACTTGAACTTTATATGTAGCCAGACCTGTTACAGCCGAAACTGCTTGAATAATATTAGCTTTTGTTGTGGCATTTCCTCCCCCTTCTGCAATTACTATTGCCCCTTCTACCTTTGGTAACATAACTGTTTGAGTTATTGCTTTATTATCTCCATCTGTAATTACTTCTTTATTTAGATTTGAAGATTCTTGTTTTCTTGTTCCTCCGCCAGAATCTGTTTCCTCTGTTACTGTTGAACTTTCAGTTTCACTATACATTGGAACTACTGTACTTGTTTGTGAATATGTAATTAAAACATCTACTTTTCCTATTCCGTTCATTTTAGATAGTATGTCCTCCAGTTCCGTTTGTAAATCATATTCAGTATTTTCTGTAATATTACTATTTTCGCTTGCTAATACTTTATAACTTGCTTCTTCTTTTTCTGGCTGGCTTTTATCTTTACTCCATATCATATTTATTGCTATTACAGTTATTATTAGTAATATTAGAAATACAACTAGGTTTTCTATATTCTTTTTGTTATTTCCTTCTGTTTTTTTAGTTATGAATTTTTTAAATTTTTCCTTTAACATATATCCTCCTTAAGAAAATAAATTGTAATTTACCCAATTCTTAAAAAATTTGAAAACGTCCGCCCAATCTCGTCGGGGATTATATATTTTATTTTTT
>USOV01000033.1 GCA_900556455.1 uncultured Clostridium sp.
TTCACTTCCAAAAACAAAAAATCGGAAAGAAATCTTTCCGATTTTTTTATTTTATTTTATAATGTATTTTTTTATTACGTATGCTCCAATTGCCACAACTACTATGCCTACAGCCACTCCAATTATTATTATGTAATTTATTGTTTGTTCATCACCTGTTGCAGCTCCTATTTGGATTCTGCCTGTATCTGCTTCATCTATTTCGTGTGTTCTTCCTTCTCGTCTTTCTGCATCTACTATTTCAGCATTTCCCGGTGTTGATGTCATTGCTCTTCTTCCTGCTGCATTTGTGTATTTCATTACCTCTGCTATGTAGTTTTCGAAGTTTAGGTTTCCTGTTGATGATATTGGGTTTTTACCTAATATTACTTTATACATTACTGCATCTTTTGTTTCTCCACTGTTGTTCATTTTTCCTGTACTTTCTGTTGTCTTTAATATTGTTTTTAAGTCTATTGTTTGCATACTATAGTCATCTCTTAGGATTCTATGTGTTTTTGGTGCATCTTCATCTATTGCAACTTTTCCTGATGTTGTAAATGTTAAGTCATTGTTTATATAGTCTCTTATGTCTAATACTTCTGTTAATACTTTTCCTGCACCTGTTCCTCCTGCATAGTAGCTATTTCCTAGTGAGTTTCCTATTTGTGTTCTATATGTTCCTGCTCTTATTGTTCCTTTTACTTCACTAGCTTTGCTTGCTAAAAGTGCTTTATAGTCTGCTATACTTCCTGTATTATACATGTTTGCAAGTTCTTCACTTAAGTAATCATCTTCTCCTGTATTTCTTACTACTAATGTATATTCAAATTCTAAGTTTGCTCCTTCTACTACTGTATTTATGTCTGTTGGAGCTACTTCATATTGCCATACTGTATTTAATATTGTTACATGGTCTTTTAATCCTTCTACTTTTCCACTTATGTCTGTTACATCTGGATCTAAGTACTGATTAACATCTATGTATGCATTTACTAATGTTTGACCATTTGATGCTACTAGTTTAAAGCCTGTTACATATTTCTTTAATTCTATTTTTGTTTCTGGCCTTAACTCTAATCCAAAGTTGATATTTGTAATGCTATTTTTATATGTTGTTGTTATTCCATTTACTTCTGTTGTTACAGATGTATTTGTTTGGTCTTCTGTGTCTACTGTTACTTTTATTTTTGATGTTTCTGCACACATCCATGTATTTTTTAGTACTTGTTCTTTTAGTAGTTTGTTTATTATGTCTTGTGTTATGTCTGTAATGTTTTCACCATATATAGTTTTGTATGCACTAATTAGTATTTCTTTTTCTGTTTTGTTTAAAGTTTCTGGTGTTACATTGTTTAGTAGTTTTAATAGTACACCTTTTGTTGCGTCTACTTCTACTCCATAACTCATTGTTTCTAGTCTTCTTGCTTCATTATCTCTTGCTACTGATGCTCCTTCAGTATAGCTTGAATTGTTGTACCATTCTGCTTTGTAGTTTGCATCTGGCATTGATTTGTAGTCTTGACCATTGTATTTTATTACGTTTCCTGTCATATCATATGTTGTTCCATCTCCGTAAATAAATCTTACAATATAGTTTCCTGCTATCATTCCTCTAAATTCATAGTATCCATCCGCTTTACTATATGAGTATTCTTCTAGTGCTGTTCCTTCTGCGTTTAATCTTTGTCCTTTTTCTGTTCCAGATACTGTTTCTTGCCAAATGTATTCATATTCTTTTCCGTTATATGATTTTAATTCTATTAATTGGACTATTACATCATTTACTTTATTTCCTGCTTTGTCAAATACATTTCCTGTTATTTTTCTTTCTAGGTCTGATGGTAATAAAATTTTTAGTCCTCCTGCTGTATCACTATCATCTTCAACTTCATTATCATTCATAAAGTTTCCTGGTTGTGAGTCACAGTCTATTAAACCTTCGTCATTTGAGTATGATGTTATTTCTGCTTTGTTTAAGTATTCTCCTAAGTTTATGTTATTGTTTGTTTTGCTTACCTCAAATACTAAGTATAATGTTTTTGTTTCTCCTTCTTTTAGTTCTAGTCCATTTAAATTTAATGTTAATACATTTTCTGAATCTTGTACATCATAACTACTATTTTGTAATCCTACAAAGTTGTATTTTTCATCATATTTATATTTTACTTCATTTACTTTTGTAGTTTTTGAACTTTGATTTTGTAGGTTTAGTTCATATATTACATATACATTTAAATCTGATCCTGTTGTTAATCCTTCTGGATTTTCTCCATTTATATAGTCTTTTTCTTGGAATCCTTGTGTATTTACATAGTCTCTTATTCTATAGTTGTAATCTGATTTATACAAGTTTAGGTTATATGTAACTTCTTCATTAGTTTCAGTTGTTCCTATTTCTATACTGTTATCTTTTGTATTGAATTTATAATCTGTTGTTTGTCCATTTATTTTTACTTTTGCATCATATACATCTGTTGATATTGCTAAGTCTGTTCCTCTTGTTATTAAACCTAAATTAAGGTTATCTGTATTTAAGTTTATTAATTCAATTGGTGTTTCTGCTGTCATTTGGAATTCTTTTTTGATTGTTGTTTTTTGGTCTTCATTTGTTATTAATATAGATTTTTTATCTATATAGTTATAGTTTAGTACTGTTCCATCATTTGATTTTTTATATGTGATTGTTGTAAATCTATTATTAAATGTACTTCTTCTATCACTATTATTTTGTCCATTAGCTACATCTTCAAATGCTTTTGCACTTCCATTTTCTATTTTTATTGTGTCTTCATAGTGTACACCATCATAGTAGAATTCTGTATAATATAAACCTATTTCATAGTCTTTAAATTCATAGTGTCCATTTTCATCTGTTACAGTTTCTGCTACTTGACTTATTGTACCTGTTTTAGGATCTTTATAGTATAAGTATACTACTATATCCTTCATTCTTGTTTCCCCATCGTCCATTATTCCGTTATTTGGGATTGCTGGTTTTATTCCTGTTTGACCATCTAGCCATGCATAACCACCTAAACCTACTTTTTTTAGTTTATTATCAATTGTTATGTGACCATAAGCTGGGTTATCGCCAAATTCTGGGTAATTTCCATTTGGGTATGTTGGTTCATAGTAATTTAATGGTTTTTCTTCTACTTTAAAATAGTATGCTCTTCCTTGTGCATCTAATTTTAGTAATCCTGTAATTAGTACTTTCCAATTAGCTTCATTTTTTTCTTTTATTACTACTTTATAGTCTACATCTGCCTTTAGTTCTTCCCAGTTTTGTTTGTCTATACTTCTATATACATTAAACTCAATGTTTTCTGGTCTTATTCCATATGAATTCTCATAGTCTTCCCATTTTTTTTCAACTTCAATTGTAGTACCTAATTCTATTTCTAGTTCAGCCCAATTAATTATTTCTTCTTTTTCTTCTATTTCTTCTACTCTTTCTTGTGCTTGAGAAACATATGTTCCTCCTGCAAAAGGTTGCCCACAATAATAACTATGCCCTTTTTCACTATGGCACAAGTGACCACAACCATCTGGGTTAGAACGTTGCGTTGTATAAGTTACCCATTCCCATTTCCATGTTGGTTGACTTACCCAATAAGATCTATAATGGTTTCCAGAATAACTACCACTTGCACCACAGGTACTACATGTATAATAACCTCTACCATTACTTGTAAATTTTCCACAATATCTTGTTCCTTCTACTTGTTTACTTGCACCTACCCCAATTATTTTAGCATTAGGAGCAGGTTGAGAGTATGAATCCTCTATATGATGAATAGGCTTCGTTACCATCTTTCCACAAGAGCTACAATACATCAGTCCTCCTGGAACAGTAGCAGTTCCTTCACTTCTTATTATTCTTGCCCTTTTCACTATTTGAAATGAACATACTTTCATTTTAACCTTTGTTAAATATCTATCTGATACTACTAAGTAAAGTTTTGCCTTGCTGTACTCACCTGAGGTTACTTTATTATATCCATTTGTTTCTTCAGATGTTGAAAGTGTTGAAGATATTTCTTTATATTCACCGTTTTCTAATGTACATAATTTTACTTTATTAGATATATTATTTCCTGCTTCATCGAAAAATGCATAGTAAAATCCTCCCCATGTACGTCTTTCTTCTACTTCTCCATAAGGATAATCAACATAAATTGGTCCATATATTAAATTATCTCCATTAAAACTTGTTATCGCATCTTCTCCTTTAGTTAATTTTATTAAAATTTCAATTTCTGCTAATTTTTTATTTTGGTATTCAATAGCCTTTATATAAAGTTCTTGCCCACTTCCATCGCCAATACCGTCTGTTAATCCATATTCATCACCAAGTAAAGCATATAAAGCTTCTTGTTTTTCATCTTCAGTATATCCTTCTGCAGACATAATATAGTCTTTTGCGTAATCATTATCAAAGTTTTCTGGAAGTCCTCCTGCATAAGGGCCTGGTACTTCTCTTGAGCTTACATCATGCATATTGGCATCACCATGAAAATTCATAACACCACCTTGAACACAATAGGCCTCACTAACATTGGAAATTGCTAATCCTAAAGTCATTAGTATAATTAATATTAATATACATATTTTTGCGATTTTTTTCATATTAACAACCTCCTTTTTTATTTAATGTTACTTTCTTTATTTTATAGAAACCAAATCCTAATATTATAATTACAACTATTGCAAGTGTTGTATATAGGATTATTGTACCTGTACTTGTTACAATCAATACTTCAACTTTACTCATATCGTTTTGGTTTTCTAGTCTATCTCCTGGAATTGAGTTTATATCTTCTACTCCTTCATCATTTGTTGCTTCATATATTTCCGCTACATTTGTTATTGTTCCTATATTTTCATTTGTCATTTTCTTTTCTAGTATTAGTTTTATCTCTGCTGTTTCTCCTGGTTTTAATAATTTATTTATAAACTTAGTTGAATATAAATTTCCATCATCACCTAAATACCAATCTGAATTTAGGTCAGAGTTGAACATTAAATCTTGTGGCATATAGTCTACTATTTTTCTTACATAACCTGAAATTGTTCCTTCATTTTTTACTACAATTTTATGTTCTAATCTTACTGTACTTTCATTCATTAGTTTTCTATAAATTTCCACTTTTGCAAAGTTTGTATCTTTATATTCATATGTTGTAGTTCCTTTTGAGTTTGTTACTGTTATTTTGTTTATATATTGTTTTAAGCTTAAATCAAAACCTTCGTTTCTTTCTTCTCCACCATTTGGATTATCTGGATTATTTGGGTTGTCTGGGTTATTTGGGTTATCCGGATTATTTGGGTTATCTGGGTTGTTTGGGTTATCCGGATTATTTGGGTTGTCTGGATTATTTGGATTATCCGGATTATTTGGGTTGTCTGGGTTGTTTGGATTATCTGGGTTATTTGGGTTGTCTGGGTCACTTGGGTCATCATCTGTTACATTTACAAGTTTTGTAGTCCAAGTAAGTTCCTCTTCATTAAACTTTCCTGTTATAGTAATTCCCTTATCTGCTTTTATATAGTTTACTTTTCCAGTTAATTGTAAATTATATGTTTCCTCTGGTCCTAGAACTATATAATCCATTTTATAGTCTTTTTCATAAAGTTTACCCTCTATTTTTTGTTTTTCTTCCCCATCTTTAGTAAGTATTGTAATAACATAATTTTCTAAAGTAATCTCCTCTGGTATAGTTATACTAATTTTGTTGTTCTTAGATTTTATATTTCCTTTATTAGTAGCTTTTAGATTTAGAGTAATTTTTCCTAGTTCATCTATTGTTTCTGGCAATTTTTCTATTTCTAGTTTTACTTCTGGGTATCCAATACCATTTACTACTTCTTCTGTTTTATCTATAATTTTATTTTCATCTAGTAATTCTACAAAGAATTTTATTTCTCTATAATTTATTCCCTCTGGTAATTTTTCTGCTTTTAAGTTAATATAAACATCTTTACCTTTATCTAAGTTGTTTAATGTTACTGTAAATCTTTTTGTTGTTTCATCAAGCTTATATTCTAATTCATTTCCTTCACCAAGATTTCCATCATCTGTTATATCATATTCTACAATTTTTCCTAATGTAGCTCCTTCTGGAATAATTCCTGATAATTTTAAATTTTGTTTTTCTTCTGAAGTATTATTATACATACTTACTCTATATGAAAATTGTTTTTCTTCTTTTATTCCATCTGAGCTATCTTTTACACTTTCTAATGTTAATGTAATATCTGATGATTCTTCTGGAGGTGTTGTTTCCCCTCCTTCATTTGGGTTATATTCTCCTATTTCATCTTTTGGTTCACTTTCCATTACTAATTCTACTGTTACTTCTGCTGTATCAAAGCTCTTTCCATTTTCGTATGTTGTATCAATTCCATTTTGGTAATATAATTTTGCATTTGTATTACCTACTTCTGCATTTTCTGAAATGTTTAATTCAAGTGTTAATTCTATTACTGCATTTCCATTTACAATTGTTTCTTCTGTTTGGTTTCCTTCTAATGATATAACTACAAATTTTCTTCCTAACAATGTTGTTACAAATACTCTTTTACCATAAAAAGCTCCTTCATCATTACTTATTCCGAATTTACTTTTAGCTGTATTTACACTTTCAACACTTGTTGGTAATTCTATTAAAAACATTGGGTTTCTAAATAATTCTGATTTTTCTGTTGTTGTATCTAATGTCACTGTAAATTTTACCTTGTTTGCTTCTCCTAATACCCAATTTGTGTTATCTACTGTTAGGTTTGCTCTTGTTACAGTATCTTTAAAATTTATTGTTGTTTCTTTTGTTTGTTGTTCTTCTCCTAATGTAAATTTTATGTTTTGTTTTAAATTCTTTAAATTTTCTAAGTCATTAATATTAGAAATTGTTTTTGTATTTCGTATTACTAAATCTGATGCTTCTATTTTGTTCTTTTCTTGTGCTTTTATTTTTGTTAGCTCCATTTTAAAGCTTGTAACTGATACTAAGTAATTTATTTCTATATAAGAGTCTTTTAATGTTAGGTTACCAATTACTTCTTCTCCATTTTTTAGTTCTATTGTTGCGTTTTCTGTTAAAGCTAATATATCTTGTTTTGTATATTCTAATAGTACTTTATTTGTTGCTTTATCTGTTATTACTAATTTTCCTTCTTCATCTAATACATCTAATATAAACTCTTCGCTTACAACTGTTGTTTTATAATCTAATTTTATATCTGAATTTTGTACATCATCATTATTATAGAATGTGCTTCCTATATCTTCTACTGTTATATTATTACCTTCTGTTCTATAAGGTAAACTTATTGATATAAGTTGCTCTAGTTCTACTGTTCCTTCTTTTATTGTAGTTTTATGTATGTCTTCATCAAATACTAAAAGAGCTTGTTGGTCTGGTATATCTATATATTCAAAATTACCTTGTTCAATTTCTGTTGTTATTGCTTCAGAAAAAGAGTATGGTTTTATTTCTACTTTTTGTAAAGTTTGTTTTATTGTTTCTACTTGTGTATTTGAAAATATATATGTTATTGCAAATTGGTCTAATCCTTTTTCCTTAGTTGTTAATGTCTCATTTTCATTTAACAAATTTATTTTTAAAGTTCCATTTGAATATTCATATGTTCCTGATGTATAAGAATTTTTGTTGTAGCTTGTAACCTGTACATCTTCAAGTGTTCCTTCTATAATATTTGTATCTAATGTAATAGTGGTTTCTTTTATTGGATATTCTTCTGATTCAATTCCTGTTCCTACATATACTTGTATTACTCTTTTTTGTTCACCATTAATTTCACATACTTTATTTGCAATTATATCTTGCATTGCAACTACAGTTGGTGTTTCTTCATCTGTTGCAAATAAAATTAACCCTTTTGTTATAACAAATCCTATAGAAATTAGGGTTAAAATTAAAAATATTAATACTACTTTTTTTAATGTTGTGTTTTTTAACATACATACTCCTCCTATTTTCAATTAATATTATATTAAATCTATTTTATTTTTTTGTCAACATTTGTATTTTATTGTATTTTGGTGCTAGTTTAAAATGCCTTTACGGAAATACATTTTTTGTATTTTTTTCTTGAAAAAATTACAATTTTGTGACATTTTTTTGTGTTTTGCACTTAATTATAATTATACTCGATTATGTCAACTTTTTCAAGGTTTTCCAGTTAAAAAAAAGCATTTTTTTGCTTACTTATCTCTTCTTTTTTGTATTCTGTATACTACTTTTACTAAAATTATGTCTGGCACTATTTTGCAAAAGAATCTTGCACATTTTATTTTAAAAGTTGGCACTATTATCTTTTTACCTGATAGCATTTTATCTATAGCATATTGTGCTACATATTCACTAGATGCAGATTTTGTTTTGAATATTACTCCTGCTCTTGATAAAAAGTTGGTGTCTGTTGGTCCTGGGCACAATACACTTAATGTTACATTTGATTTTTGCTTTTTTAGTTCTTCCTGTAACCCCTGTGTTAGTCTTAATACATATGCTTTACTAGCATAATATGTTGCCATTAGTGGTCCTGGTAAGAATCCGGCTATTGATGAGACATTTAGAATATATCCTTTATTCTTTTTTACCATGTTGGCTAAAAATAGTTTTGTTAGTGTGTGTACTGCAATTATATTTGTTTGTATCATTTCTAGTTCTGTAGTTAAACTTGTTTCTGTAAATTTTCCAAATTTCCCAAATCCTGCGTTGTTTATTAGTATATCTACATCTTCAACTTGGTTATATAAGTTAACACAATTTTCTTCTGATGATAAATCCATTGTAATTATTTCTACATTTGTTTTGATGCCAGATTTTACTTCTTCTAATCTTTCTTTGTTTCTGGCTACTAATATTAAATCAAATCCTTTCTCCCCTAAGTATTTTGCCATGTCTTTTCCTATTCCTGATGACGCTCCTGTAATTAATGCTTTCATTATAAAAACCTCCTAAATTTTACCAGTAATTAGTAACTAGCTTAATAGATCAATCTATGTTATTATAGCAGATTCTTTCTAATTTGCAAATTTATTTTTTCACATATTTCATATGTTGTTTCATATATTTAATAGAGGAGTGATTTTTTTGAGTAGTAATATGAATAATATGGATATGGCACATCTTATGCAAATGCTTTCAAAAATGGATAAAAACCAGTTAGAGGCGGGCATTGCTAAAGCAAACCAAATCTTAAATTCTAAAAGTAAGGAAGAAATTTTTAGGGAAATTAATAAAAATAGTAATAAATTGTAATTGGAGGGAAAATGAACGAGGATTTATCTAACCTTTTTGATAAATTTAATATAAGTAAAGATAGTATTTCTCCTGAGATGGTTAATAATTTAATGGGCATGCTTGGGACTAATTCTTCTAATAATGAACAAACAGGCAATAATTATTCTGAGAATACTTCTAATAATAATGCCCAAAATACTAACAATTCTAATTCTGGTAATATTGATTTTGAAACTATTATGAAAATGAAATCAATTATTGATAAAATGAATATAAAAGATGATCCTCGTTCTAATCTATTAGAATCTTTAAAACCTTATTTAAAGGAAAGTAGAAGAGGTAAAGTTGACCAATACATTCAGCTTATGAATATTAGCAGAGTTATTGAGGTTTTTCCTTTTATGGGCGGTGATAATAAAAATGCTTCCAAATAGTTTATTCCCTAGTAATGAACGAGATTTTACTTCCGAATGTTTTGAGATTTTTGGCTTAAAACTCTATTTTGATGATTTACTTTTGATTTGTTTGATTTTTTTCCTATATAACGAAGGAGTAAAAGATCAATTTTTGTTTATTTCACTCATTTTGTTGCTGTTATCATAAAATTGTAATTTGACAAACTCTAAAACGTCCGCCCAATCTCGTCGTGGATTATATATTTTATTTTTTCACTGCCCCATCCTAGAAACTGTTATTCGCAAGG
>USOV01000034.1 GCA_900556455.1 uncultured Clostridium sp.
AAAAAAATGAAAAAATAAAAGAAGCAGTTGAAGAATTAACAGGAATGAGTAAAGACGAAGAATTAAGAATACTAGCAGAACTAAGAATAAAAGGGAGAAGAGATGAATATGCAAGAAGGCAATATGCAATTAAGCAAGGACTACAAGAAGGAAGAGAAAGAGGTTTGGAGGAAGGTAGAAAAGAAGGTAGAAAAGAAGGTAGAAAGGAAGGTAGAAAGGAAGGTAGAAAGGAAGGTATAAAAGAAGGCATTACACAAGATAGAATAGAAATAGCGAAAAAAATGTTAAGAGAAAAAATGCCAATAGATATAATTGTTAGAATAACGGGTTTAACTAATGAAGAAGTAGAAAATTTGAAATGATAGAAAATTTAAAGTGCAAAAATGTTTTAAATAAATACTTATGCTTAATTACAATATTAGAAGAAAAAAGAATATTCCTTTCACTTCAAACATACTTTTAAACGAAGGAGGTTTTTTAGTGAAGAAAAAAATTTTATTTGTTTTTATGCTATGTTTATTAATATTTAGCACAGTTGCTTTAGCAGCAGAGCAGGGGTATGAGTTTAACTTGAAATATGATGGAGAAATAATTAAAAATGAGGCAAAATCCGGAAGTGTAACCCTTTCTGGAACAGATGCTACTCCATATACAAATGTACGTATTAAAGTAGAGTTGGTATCAGGACCTGCTACACCAAAATTAATTGCATATGATTCAAATGGGACAGAATTTGATATAGCACAAATTGGATATTGGGGACCACCAGCAGGTTTCGCAGTTGGGGGAACATTTACAAATGAAACACCTATCACAGCTACATATCCACAAGCAGGAACATATGTAACAAAACTAAGCCTTGTAGACGTAAACAGCAATGAAGCAGTTATTACAAGCAAAGAATTTACTATAACAGTAAAAGAAAAAGAAACCATAGAGAATAATGTGGTGGTAAATAATACTGTTATAGAAAATAATACAGATATAGAGAATAATGTAGTTGAAAATATACCACAAGCAGGAATTAGCTTTTGGACATATATTATTGTAATTGCAGCTGTGATTATTGCTCTTTGGGCGATAATATATTTTGTAAAAAATAAAAAAAATTAAAACATGCACCAAATTTTCAAAAAATAATATTATATGTTAATAAAAATGTAGGGGTCGCCGTGGGCGGCAACCCCTACACCATTTGCAATAATTTATTTTCACAAATTACAATTTTTTTACAAATCCTCTTCCTTTTAAATAAAAAATATAATATAATCTGCTTAGAAAAACCAAAGAGGAGAAAACACATGAAGCAAAAACTTATAACAATTACACTAACACTAATTGCGGTACTTGCCCCCTTGCTTATTATACCTAGCGAGGATAATTACAACATCTTAAAACTTATATTACTATTAATTACAGGACTAGTATTATTAGTACTTTTACTTGCAAGTTATAAGACTCTTACAATAGATAAAAAAGACATTGTAATTCTAATCTTTTTAGGATTAGTTTTTTTTAGTACATTTTTATCTAGTAATATAAAAACATCTATAATAGGTGCAGAAAACAGGTATGAAGGGCTGCTAATGTTTATTACATATATATGTATTTACATGAGCGCAAAAAAATATTTTAAATATGAAAAAATATCCAGATTTTTAAATATAATGTTCTATGTTTCATTAATCATAGGAATTCTAGGAATTGCACAAAAGTACATAAGTTACAAGCCACTATATCCAATATTTAATAAAGGAATTTGCTCAACATTTGGAAATTCAAACTTTTTTGGTAGTTTTATAAGCATAGTTTTACCAATTGCATCAACCATTTTTGTATTAAATGGGAATAAAAAAAGTTTTATATTAAGCTTAATAATTTTTTTTAATATGATATCTTCTGGGACAAGAAGTGCATGGGTAGCATTTGCTTTAGTAGGAATTTTGAAATTAGTATATTTAATAAAACAAAGAAATAAAAAGTATCTTAAAAGAACATTAATCTTATTAATTTGCTTTATTATAATTTTTATATACTTATTTAATGGATTTGATTTTGTTTTAAATAAATTTGGAATAATGCAAAAAAATACTAGCTCTATTACTAAAATAAAAATTAATCAAATAAAAAATGATATACAAAAAGCTCAAATAACAGGAATTTCAAATGAAATGGGGTCTCATAGAATATGGATTTGGAGAATAACACTAAAACTTATATCTAAAAAGCCAATTTTAGGATGTGGCCCAGATAATTTGTGGCAGGGGTTAATTCAAAACTGCCCACAGGAAACTTACAATTATGCTAAAAAAACTTACACTGCAATTGATAAAGCTCATAATGAATACTTACAAATAGGGGCAACTCTAGGAATACCAGCACTTATTTGTTATTTAACATTTATAGCACTTATTATAGTTCCAAAAATAAAATTAACAATAAATAACAAAATTTATTTTATTATTTGCTTAGTTATAATGAGCTATTTAGTACAGGCATTCTTTAATATAAGCACAATAGGAGTAGCACCGCTATTTTGGATGCTTTTGGGATTAAGCGAAAATAAAGACATTATAAATAAATTAAATAAAATTTTATAAAATCTATTGAAAAAAACATATAAAAACATATATAATATTTTAGTAATTTACGAAGGAAGGAAGAAAAAAATGGAAGAACTAGATTTAAAAGAATTATTCAATATTTTTTGGGAGAGAAAGCTAGAAATTGTAGTAATATTACTAATTTCTATAGTTATAGGAGCAGTATATTCTTTTCTAATAGTAGAACCTAAGTATACTTCTTATACAACAGTATTATTAACACAAGGAACAGGGAAAGAACAAAACGAGACATCATCATCAATTACCTAAAGCGATTTAACATTAAACTCAAACTTAGTTGCAACATATAGAGATATAATAACTAGCAGGGCAGTATTACAGGAAGTTATTTCAAACTTAAATATCCAAGGTTTAACAGAGGAAAATTTAAAAAAGAGCATAACAGTTAATCAAAAGAGTGCAACTGAAATACTTGAAATAAAGGTAACAAATGCTAATCCAAACTATGCAGAAATAATAGCAAATAAAACAACAGAAGTTTTTAGCAAAAAAGTTGGAGAAATATTTAAAATTAACAATGTTTACATTGTTGATAAAGCAGAAGCAAGCCAAACACCAAGTAATATAAACCACACAAAAGATATTGTAATATTTATGTTCGTAGGAATTGTAATAGCATGTGGATATGTATTATTAGTAAATATGATTGATAATACTGTAAAAACAGAAGCAGATATTGAAAAAATAACAGGATTAAAGGTATTAGCATCAATACCAAATTATGATACAGAAGCAAAAGGGGGAAAAAGAAAATGAAAAGAGAATTAATAGCACAAAGAACTCCTAAATCACCTATAGCAGAGGTTTTTAGAACACTAAGAACTAATATACAATTTATGAATTCAAAAAAATCAATGAAAACACTTTTAGTAACATCAACAATGCCAGGTGAAGGCAAAAGTTGGGTTGCAGCTAACTTAGCAATAACATTTGCACAAGCAGGAAAAAAAGTTTTAATAATAGATGCAGATATGAGAAAAGGTAGACAACATGTAATGTTTAATATTGAAAATAAAGTAGGCTTATCTAATTTCTTATCTGGAATAGATGAATTGGGAAGAAATGAAAATCTAGATATTTTAAAATATGTTAGAGCAACAGAAATACAAAACTTATTCTTAATACCTGCAGGAAATGTTCCACCAAACCCATCTGAACTATTAGCGTCAGAAACAACAATTAATATGATTGAAAAATTAAAAGAAGTTTTTGATTTTATAATTTTTGATGGAACTCCAAGTCTATTAGTAACAGATGCATTAATTGTTGCAAGATTAGTAGATTCAACAGTTATAGTTACAGCACATAATAGTACAAAGAAAGAAAATCTTGAAAAAGTAAAAAAGGATATAGAAAATGTAGGTGGAAATATAGTAGGGGTTATTTTAAATAAAATCCCAATAAATGCAAAAAAATATATGGAAACATACTATTATAGTAGTACTACAAATATGCCTGCTACAGTAAAGAAAAACACAGTTGTAAGAGAAAAAAGGGAAACTACAAGCAACAGCCCAAAAACAGATTATGTCTTTGAAAAAAATGATAATATTTCTAGTGAAAGAACACAAGAGATAATAGAAGAACTAAATAGATATTTAAAAAAATAGGAGAAAAATATGATAGATGTTCATACACATATTATCCCCAACATAGATGATGGATCAAAAAGTGTAGAGGAAACTTTTAATTTAATAAGTGAGGCAGAAGAGGCTGGATTTACAGATATTATATTAACACCACATTATATTACTAATTATTATGAAACAACAGGGGCAGAAGTGAGGCTTTTAACAGAAACATTACAAAAAATTGCAAATGAAAAAAACTTAGAAATCAAGCTTCATTCTGGAATGGAAATATATATTTCTGAAGAACTATGTGATTTAGCAAAAGCTGGAACAGTTATAACTTTGGCTAATAGTAAATATATGTTAATAGAATTCCCAATGAATACAACTATGAGAAATGTAAATGAAATATTATTTATAATGCGAAACATGGGATATAGAGTAATTATTGCACATCCAGAAAGATATAAATGTATACAAGAAAACATTGAATATGCAATGCAATTAGTAGAAGAAGGATGTATGCTATAATCAAACTATGGAAGTATAGTGGATATATATGGTAAAGAAGCGAAAAAAACATTAAAAAAATTACTAAAAATGGATTTGATATCTTTTTTGGGAACAGACACACACAAAGAAGGAACAATATATCAAATAATGCCACAAATTTTAAAAAAATTTAAAAGAGTTATTTCAGAAGAAAAACTATATGAAATAACAACAGAAAATCCAAGAAAAATTTTAGAAAATCAAGATTAATAAAAAATTGTGTGAATATTATTCACACAATTTTTTTTTTATCTTAACAGGCTAACCCATTTATCAAGTACTGTTGTCATCATGTTACAAAAATTTAATTTAGAAACAGATTTAGCAGCAACCAAATCGACTGAACCGTAAAATCTCATCACCGAAAGAGTATGTAACACTACCTAAAACTTGACCTTTTTCAATAGGTGTCTGAAAAGTGTCTGGTAAATTCACAGTAGTGGTAATATTTGACGATTGACCTTTTGGAATTAATGCACCAGCATCTGTACTAAAAATTACATCTACATTTTTAAAAATTCCCTTTTCTACTGCAATATTTTGGGCAATATCTCCTTTGTTACTATATTTTACAAATTCAAATTTACTAAAACCATAATCTAATAATTTAGTCGCTTCTTCAAACCTTATTTTGGAAGTATCTGCTTTCATTATTACAGCAATTAAAGACAAATCATTTCTTGTTGCAGAAGCAGATAAATTAAATAAAGCAAGAGATGTAGAACCGTGTTTTAAGACCAGTTGCGCCAGAGTAATTCCTAATTAATTTATTGGTATTAACTAAAGAAGATGTTCCATTTCTTAAAGTATCCATATAAATAGTAGTATATTTAGTAATTTCGGGGTGTTTTGTTAAAAGCTCTTTAGACATAAGTGCAATATCATAAGCTGAGGTTACATGACCATCTTCGTCAATTCCATGACAATTTTTAAAACAAGTATCATTCATACCAAGTTCTTTAGCTTTTGCGTTCATTTGCTCAACAAAAAGTTCTTCTGAACCAGCTAAATATTCTGCCATAGCTACACAGCAATCATTTGCAGAAACTACACAAATTGCTTTTAACATATCGTCCACTGTTAATTTTTCAGTAGTATTAAGCCAAATTTGAGAACCACCCATAGAAGAAGCATTTTCACTACAAGGAATTTGGTCAGTTAATTTTAAAGTCCCATTATCTAGAGATTCCATAATTAATAAAACAGTCATTACCTTTGTAACACTGGCAGGACGAAGCTGCTTATGGCTATTATGCTCATAAAGAACAGTTCCAGTAGATTGCTCAATTAAAACAGCACCACCACAAGTGAGGTTTAAAAGATTACCGCTTCCTTCGGATAGAACAGAAGATGTACTTACAATTGGACTAGAAAGTTCAGACCAAACATAAGAAGTATCATCAGCTCCATGAGAATAAAAAGGAACTATTAAAGAAAAAACAAGTAATGAAATAATGATACATATAAATTTATTTTTTTTACTTTGCATACAAACCTCCATAAAATTAATGTACTTCTAAAATGTATGCAAAATAAAAATAAAATAGAATTAGATTTTAACAATAGATATAGTAACTTGATTTCCGTCAGTTGAGGCATCAATTCTTATACTGTAACTATTATTATTTTTGAATTTAAAATCAACACTACCACAAGCAACAGCAGCATCTTTATCCTCTTCAACATAATAAACAACATGACTATGAGGATGTCTTTCTACAATTTCAAAATTAGAATTATCTAAAACAGCATTATATAAAGTACTACTAACTTGGCAATTACCGCCACCATAGCCCATAGTTATATTTCCATCAGCATCAAAGATTTTAGCTTCTTTATAGCCTCTATCAGCAGTAGCTTTTCCAACAGTATAACAAAAAGAAAATGTTTCATAAGGTTCTACAATAGTTCCGTTTAAAATAGAACAAGTAAGGCTAATATTTGTCTGTCTACCAGAATCTTTATCTAAGATATTTGTAGAAAAAGAGCTAATAACCTCTTCTTTAGGTTCTACAGATATTTTTTCTGTTTCATAAGAAGAATTGTTAATAACAGAATTAGTATTATTTGTAGAACTATTGCTTGAATTGTTTATAATATTATTAGAGCCACAACCAACTAAAACAAAACACAAAAAAATAAAAACAAAAATAAATAAAAATTTTCTCATAGAACACCTCAATAACAAAAAAATTCATTCTTATTTAGTATGTACAAAAGCATATATAAATATGTTTGAGAAAAAATAAATAATTATATATTGCAAAAAATATTACAATAAATTATAATAAAAATGGAAGATAAATAGGAGGGAAGAATATGCCAAAAAAACAAAAGAATTTAAAAAATAATAAACTTAAAGAAGAGATTGGACTTACAAAAGTTACAACAATAATTATAATAAGTGCAATTGTCTTTGCCGTAATTGCTGTAGTAATAGCAGTAACACTAATAATACTAAAATCTGGAATACTTGAAGATAAAAATGGTAACACATTAAACACTATAGCACAGGATACAAACAATAAAATTAATGTAGGAGGAAGGTGGTATAACTCAATGGAGGAATATTTGGCAAGTGATGTTACAGCCAATAAAGAGCCACCAGAAGTATATGAGTATTCTTTTAATGTTGGATACAAAAATGGACAAGTAACACGGAGATATAATAGCATACATTGTGGAAATTGAAGGCAAAACAGATGAAAGAGGAAATCCACTTTACAGCATGATATTTATTGGAGAAGGAGAAATGGCACCAGTTAGTAAGTGGAACACAGATATAATAAAATTAGACAATGAATTAAAAGACACTATTGAAAAATATAATGTGTCTATAAAAAACATACAAATTTCAGATGGAGTTACAAGTATACCTGATTACGCATTCCATGGGTGTTATAAACTTTCAAATATAGAAGTCCCAAATACTGTAAAAATAATAGGAGAAGAGGCTTTTGGTGAGACAGCATGGTATGAAAATCAACCAAAAGGCGAAATATACATTGGAAATGTATATTACAAATATAAAGGAGAAATGCCAGAAGGAACAGAAATTATTATAAAAAAAGGAACAACAGGAATAACAGGAAAAGCTTTTTATGATTGTTATGGATTAACAAAAGTAAGAATGCCAGACAGTGTAACAATTATAGGCAATGAGGCTTTTTACAGTTGTGATAATTTAAGTACAATAACAATTCCTGAAGGAATAACAAGTATTGGTAAAAGTGCATTTGCTGGTACAGCGTGGATAACAAAACAACCAGAAGGAGAATTATATATTGGAAAAGTATATTATGCATATAGAGGAAAAGTGTCAACTGAAACAAAAATTATTGTAAAAGAAGGAACAACTCAAATTGCAAGTTATGCATTTTCACATACAGGTTTATCTAGCATAGAAATACCAGATAGTGTAACAAGTATAGGAGATTGTGCATTTGAAAGTTGCAGTAATCTAAGAAGTATAACATTTCCAAGTGGAATAACAAATATAGGTAAATATGCTTTTGACAATTGTACAGGATTAACTAGTATAGAAATACCAGACAATATAACTGATATTGGAAGATATGCTTTTAGAGGATGCACAGGTTTAAAAAATATAACAACAGGAAATGGGGTAACAAGTTTAAATGGATTTGAGTTTGAAGAAGGTTATGACTATAGCAATTTAACAAGCATAACAATAGGAGATAGAGTAGCTACTATAGGAGATAATGCATTTTCTAAGTGTACAAATTTAAATGAAATAAAAGTGGGAAATGGAGTAATAAGTATAGGAAACAATGCTTTTCATGGAACACCATGGTATGAAAATTGCCCAGAAGGAGACTTATATATTGGAAAAGTGTATTATGAGTATAGAGGAGAAATGCCAGAAAAAACAAAAATCACAATAAAAGAGGGAACAGCTACAATTGAAGATAAGGCGTTTGCAGATTGTGCACAACTAATTGATATCGTAATACCAGAAAGCGTAAAAGATATAGGAGATAGTGCGTTTTCTAATTGTAGTAATTTAACAAGTATAACATTCCCAAGTGGTTTAACAAACATAGGTGAGTACGCTTTTGATAATTGTATAAAGCTAAGTAATATAAAAATACCAGATAGTGTAACAAAGATAGGTCAATATGCTTTCAGAGGATGTACAGGTCTAAGCGATGTAACAATAGGAAATGGTGTAAAGAACTTAAATGGTTTCGAGTTTGAAAATGGTTACGATTATAGTAATTTAACTAAAATAACAATAGGAAATGGTGTAGAAAGCATAAAAGAAAAAGCATTTTCAGAATGTAAAAATTTGAGCGATATAACAATAGGAACAGGAATAATAAGTGTAGGAAAAGAAGCTTTTTCTAAAACACCATGGTATAAAAAACAACCAGATGGAGAGCTATATATAGGAAAAGTATATTATGAATATAAAGGAAAAATGCCAGAAAAAACAGAAATTACAGTAAAAGAAGGAACTGCCGCAATTGAGGAACAGGCATTTAAGGGTTGCACTGGATTAACAAGTATTATAATTCCAGAAAGTGTAGAAAGAATAGGAAATGATGCATTTTCAGGATGTGAAAATTTAGCAAATATAACAATTCCAGATAAGGTAGCAAGCAGAATTGGGCATATATTTGGAGAAACAGAATGGTATAAAAATCAGCCAAATGGTAGTGTATATCTAGGAAAAGTATATTATAGATATAAACTAGGGGAAGAAAAACCAAGAAATGTAGAGGTTAGTATAAAAGAAAATACAATAGCAATTACAGATTATGCATTTGAAGAATGTACAGGTTTACTAAGAATAAGAATTCCAAGTAGTGTAACAAAAATAGGAGACCAAGCATTTAATACATGTGAAAAACTAAATGCAATAAATTATACAGGAAGCCCAGAACAATGGAAAGAAATATCAATTAGAGAAGGAAATAAAATATTAAGCAAAGCTACAATAAAATATAACTATTCAAAGTAATTAAATTTATTCCTATAAAAAATAATAAAATAAATTGTGATTTGCTTTCATGTTCCAATTCGCCCTATCTACAATATATTTGTTTTTTTACACCTTGTGTGTCGCAACCTCCAAATGAATTGGTCGACAAAGTCTCC
>USOV01000035.1 GCA_900556455.1 uncultured Clostridium sp.
CCTACGGAATGTCGGAGTCAGAGTCCGATGCCTTACCACTTGGCGACACCCCAATACATTTTATTATTTTAACATAAATTCTGCAGAAATGCTATTATTTAATTAAAAATAATTAGGAAAATTGTAATTTGTGGAAATAAATTTATTTAAATTCCTCTATGGTATACAGGAATTTTTGCTCTTTTGTGTTCTGACTGTTTATGCATTTTTTCTATCTTTTCCATAGAAGATTTATTTGCAGTTTTCCCAGTAGAAATATATTCTTCAATCTCGCGATAAGTAACACCAAGCTTTTCTTCATCAGTTCCAAGACCTAAACCATCATTAGGAGCTTTATCAATTATCGTAGACGGAACACCAAGAATTCTACCAATTTCTAAAACTTCACTTACAGTAAATTCTGCAATCGGATTAAAATCACAAGCATTGTCGCCCCATTTGGTAGTATAACCAATAAAACCCTCACACGCATTTCCAGTTCCAGCAACTAAATAGCCATATTGTTGGGCTAAAGTATAAAGAGTGGTCATTCTAAGCCTTGGTCTAATATTTACAGAAACAAAAGGAGAAAGACTATCAGTAATTTGACCTTCTATTTCCAAAGATAAATTTTCATACACTGAACTTAAATCTAGTGTAAGCATTTTAACACCAAAAGTGGCTGCAACTAGTTTCGCATCTTCTAAATCTTTTGAAATAGAAGAACATGGCATAGCTACAGTTAAAACATTATTTCTCCCTAGAGCTTTTACACATAAACCAATAACCGCAGCAGAGTCCTTGCCACCGCTATTGCCAACAATTATTCCCTTAGCTCCAGAATTTTCAACATAAGATTTAATCCAATCAACAATTAAATTAATTTCATTTTCCATAAAAATATCCTTCTATAAATACAAATTATTTTCTTTTATATAATCAATTATCTCATCTGGCAACAAATATCTAACACTATTATGCTTTTTAATCTCACTTCTCACAAATGTAGAACTTAAACTTGTCCTAAGAGAGACGTTATTTATTATGAAGCTAGAGAAATAATTTGAAAGCAAATTATTTCTTTTAATTATCTCTTCAGCATTATCCTCATCTCTTGAAAGAACTATAACCTTAAATTGACTTAATAAATGTTCTACCTCGTGCCAAGTCTCTAATTCTTTAAGATTATCTGTTCCAATAATAAGTCTAATTTCATATTCAGGGTAATTTTGTTTCATCATTTCCATAGTCTCTAAACTATAAGGCTGTCTTGATGTATTAAATTCAATATTAGAAACCTCAAATTTGGGGTTATTTTTACATACTAAATTAAGCATATTAAACCTATGCTCGTCCGAAACTAATCCAGCTTTATTATATCTATGGCTAACAGGTACAAACATAACTTTTTCAATATTAGTATCATTATTTAATAATTGTTCTGCAAGAGAAAAGTGAGAAAATAATGGTGGATTAAAAGAACCACAAAATAATGCTATAATTTTTCTATTCATAAAACACCTCAAAATATTTTATATATAATACATTAAAATTTACGTAAATGCAAGAATGTGGAAAACAAATTATAATTTAGAGAAAAAAATTTAGAAACATAGGGGGCACCAAAGGCGGAACCCCATACGATATTTATAAGTTAATTGTTAAAACCTTATACCATTTCTCACATATCTACGTCCACATCCACAGTTATTGTTATTTATCCCTAAAACATCATCATTGTTATCAACATTATTACAAGTATTATTGTTATTATCATTGTCACTGCAACTACAGTTATCATCGTCTTCTAAGTCACAAAATCTAGATACTAGAAATGCAGTGATAAATGCCAAAATTGTATATGCTAATGTTGCAATTAAAAAGTTTGCATCAAAAACAGCAAAAGTTACAATTAAAAAAATTGCAAAAATAAAGGCTGCAACTAAAATAGGATTTTTTAATAATTTTTGCAGTATTATTGAGAATATTATTACTGCTATTGGAAATGCAAAGAATATTAATAATAAGTTCATATATATATCTACCTCCATATGTAGCTTTATATATAATATGTATATTTAAGGCAAATGGTTAATAAAAAAAGAAAGCGTAAATATAGACGGGACATTTTAACATAAAACTAATGTTAAAATGCCTCGCCCTTTTATTTAAGTTTCATAGAAAGTAGTTTGCTTATGCCGTTTTCTTCCATTGTGATACCATAAACGGTGTTTGCAACTTCCATTGTTCCTTTTCTATGAGTTATTACTAAAAATTGTGTGTGTTTTGTAAAGTTTTTCAAATAATCTGCAAATCTATAAACATTTACATCATCTAATGCAGCTTCAATTTCATCTAATACACAAAATGGTGCAGGGTTGATTTTTAGTATTGCAAAAAGCAATGCAATAGCTGTAAATGCTTTTTCTCCACCTGATAGAAGTGTCATACTTTGTAATTTCTTTCCTGGTGGTTGAACTTCAATTTCTATGCCACATTCTAAGATGTTTTCTTCATCTGTAAGCTTTAACTCTGCTTTACCGCCACCAAACAATTCTGCAAAAACTTCTCCAAAATTCTTATTAATAATTTTAAATTGTTTTTCAAATTGTTCTTTCATAGTTTTAGTCATATCTAGTATTACTTTCTTTAGTTTATTACTAGAATTTTCTAAATCCAATCTTTGCTCACACATAAAGTCATATCTTTCTTTGGTATGCTTGTATTCCTCGATTGAATCAATATTAATGCTACCTAAAGACTTAATTTCGTCGCGTAATTCTTTAACTTTTTTTGTGGTATGAGAAACATTAGAAGGCTTCTCATAATTTCCTGCATTACTTGGGGTAAGTTCGTAATCTTCCCACATTTTATTTACTATTTGTTCAAGTTCAACTTCTAATTTAGACTTCTTCACATCTAATTTAGTAATCTGAGATTTTAAATTTTCTATAGTCTCAAATTGAGATAAAATCTCTTCTTCAGTTTTTGTAAGCTTATCATTTTTAGAAATACGTTCTTGTTTTAATGCTTCAACTTTAGTAGAAGAATTGCTTACTTCCTGTTTAATTTCCTCTATTTTATTATTTAAATCTAAAATTTCAGCCTCTATAGCTTGGTTATCTTCTAATATTTTTTCTCTTTGACTTTTTTTAATATCAATAGCCCTTTGATTATTTTCAATATCTTGATTAATTCTTGAAAGCATTTCATCTAAAGAATTATTACTCTCATCAAAAGATGAAACAGAAATTTTTAAATTAGTAATATCAAAATTCAAATCATCAATATATTTTTGAGTATCCTTATTCTTTTCGGCAAATGCGTTGATTTCTAAAGATAGGGAAGATGTTTCTTCTTCCATTTTTTGCATCTCTTGTTCTAAAGCTAATTGCCTTATTTTATTTGCTTCCTTATTTTTATCAATTTCAAGTAATTCCTGCTTTAAATTGCTAAGAGTAGTTTCTAATTTTGAGATGGACTCTTCTAAAGAAACAATCCTTTGATTCTCAGTTGCATATACTATTTCTTGCTCTTGAGAAGACTTCTCTAAGCTCATAACTTCTTCTAATAAATCAGAAATACTATTTTCATAATCTTCTTTTTCTTTAGTTATCTTTTGGATATTGGCATCTAAGTGATTTAATTCTTGCGCTAATGTTTTAATTTGTGATGCTCTTCCTATAATATTTGAAGATTTTTGAGTTAAAGAACCACCAGCCATACTTCCAGCAGGGCTTATAATATCTCCTTGAAGTGTTACAATTTTAAAACTATAACTGTTTTGTCTTGCCAAGATTATTGCTGTATCCATATTATCTACAACAACTGTTTTCCCAAGAAGATTTAAAATAATTCCTTCATATTTTTTATCTGCCTTAACTAAATCAGCTGCAACTCCAATCACACCACTTAAGTTATTCTTAATTAATCTATCTGGTCTTTTACCTTTTACAGAAGATATTGGTAAAAATGATGCTCTACCTAATTTATTGTTTCTTAAATAATCTATAAGCTTTTTAGCATCTTCTTCTGTATCTGTAACTATATTTTGAAGTGCGCCTCCAAGAACCATTTCAATTGCAGTTTGGTATTCTTCTGGAACAGAAATTAAGTTAGCCAAAACGCCGTGCATACCTTTGCCCAAAGAACTACTTTTTTCACACTCTAAAAGCAAAGCCTTAACACTTCTTTGGTAGCCTTCTTTTTCTTTTTCCATATCTACTAAGAATTTATATTTAGATTGCTTCATCCTATATTCCATAGTAAGATTATTAATTTTAGTTTCATAATCTTTTATCTTAGATGTGCTTTCTTGCTTTTTATTATTAATTTCTTCTAAGCGCTTTTTAAAATTATTTCTTTGCTTTTCAATTTCAGAAAAAGTTTTAGAAATATCAGATTTTAATAACCTTTTTTGGTCTAACTCAGAAATTGTATTTGATATTTCGTCCTTTATGGCTTTTTCTCTTTTTGCCATATTTTCGTTATTTATATCAATTGTATTTAATGCTTCTTTTTTCTCATATTTTAAATCTGTATTTTCTTCAATCTTTTTCTTCTTTTCCTCAATTTTTGCTTCTTCAGCTGTAAGTTTACTAAAGACTTCTTCTAAAGATTTTGTTTTTTCTTCTAATTCTTTAGCAAATTTTTCCCTATTATTTGAAAGATTTGTTTTCTTTTCAAGTCTAGATGTTTTTTCTTCCTCTAATTCATGAATTCTAGAACTTAAATCTTCAATATCTTTTAAATATCTATCAAAATTTTCCTTATTATTTGCAATTCTTTCGTTGGAAACATTAATTTTAGAATTAATTTGCTCTATTAATTTACTACTTTCAAAACTTAAATTTTGAACAGCTTCTATAGAAGTAGTCAATTCATCTAATTCTAGTTTTAAGTTTTGCTTTAAACCTTGTAAAACATTTTGCTTATTTTCCTCTGCTTCTTTTTGAGATGAGAAAATTTCAGTATCTTTTATAATTTCGGCAATTTTTTCTTTATATATATCTATGTTGTACAAAAATAAGCCTATTTCAATGCTTTTTAATTCCTCTCTTAAACTTAAATATTTTTTTGCTTTTTCTGATTGAAGTCTTAATGGATCAATATTTGCTTCTATTTCTGATAAAATATCATTTATTCTAAGCAAATTAAGCTTTGCTTGCTCTAATTTTTTCTCGGCTTCAATTTTCCTTGTTCTGTATTTTACAATACCTGCTGCTTCTTCAAAAATACGACGTCTATCTTCAGATTTATTACTTAAAATTTCATCTATTTTACCCTGACCAATAATTGAATAACCATCTTTACCAATACCTGTGTCCATAAAAAGCTCTAAAACATCTTTTAACCTACAAGGGGTTTTATTTATGAAATAGCCAGACTCACCGTTTCTATAAATCCTTCTTGTTACAGTAACTTCTGTATATTCAATAGGTAATTTGCCATCAGTATTATCTATAACAATAGAAACCTCAGCAAAACCTAAAGATTTTCTATTTTGAGTTCCTGCAAAAATAATATCCTCAGTTTTGCTACCTCTTAAAGACTTCATGCTTTGCTCTCCAAGCACCCATCTTATGGCATCTGAAATATTACTTTTACCAGAACCATTTGGTCCAATAACTGTAGTAATACCTGGCATAAATTCTAATGTTGTTTTATCTGCAAAAGATTTAAATCCTTGCAATTCTAATTTCTTTAAATACATTTTTAAAATCACCTTAAACTTCGACAAAATACCCACATATCATATATTAAAATTAAAAAATTATCAAGATTTTTAGGGAAATTTGTTTTTAAAGAGCTTAAAACAATTTTTTATTTTCACTTGCATTATTTTTTATTGTGGTGTAAAATATAATTATAGTGTTAAAAAGGAAAGAAGTGATGTCTAAATGAAAGTTTATGATAAGGAAATGTATAATAAACAAGAGAGTATAAGAAGTACAGTTATAATTATACTTGTTTTTCTAATTGGTTTTGTAGCAGGGTATTTAGCTAGTTCATTTAGCACCGCTAATAATAATGTTATGGAAAATAAAACCACAAAAATAACCGAATTACAATAATTCGGTTTTTTTGTTATTCAAAGTCTGGCACATATTCTTCTTCATGTTCGCCAAGTTCTTGAAAATACCCATTATGAATATCTAATTTTCCTAAATAATTTTTTATTTCCTCAAATTCTTCTTTAGATAATTTCCTATTTAAATCTTCAATACTTTTTGCTTTGTAAGTTGGAAAATATTGAGCCATTAAACTTACATAAACATCTTGTGGCAAATTCTCTTTTATCCATAATAATACTTTTTTTGAATTATCAATATGATTTGGTAAAACTAAATGCCTAATAATTAGCCCTTTCCTTATTAATCTATTTTCATCAAATACAGGAAGTCCTACCTGAAAATACATTTCTAAAATTGCTTTTGAGGCGTTTTCAAAATAATTATTAATTCCAGAATATTTTTTTGCTAAATCATTATCAAAATATTTTAAATCTGGTAAATAAACGTCAATATAACCGTTTAAAAGCCTTATAGTTTCCACATTTTCATAACCATTTGAATTATATATAATCGGAATTTTCAAACCATTTGATTTTGCAATTTTTATTGCCTCAATTATTTGAGGTACGTACATGGTAGGGGTTACTAAATTAATATTTTCTGCATTTTTTCTTTGTTGCTCTAAAAATATATTTGCAAGTTCATCTATAGAAATTTCATGCCCTAATCCAAGCTGGCTAATTTTATAATTTTGGCAAAAAACACAAGATAAATTACAATTAGAAAAAAATACTGTGCCAGAGCCATTTTCACCACTAATACAAGGCTCTTCAAAATGGTGCAGTGAAGCTAAAGCAATTTTTACGTTTCCAGTACTTTTGCAACGACCAATTTTCCCATTATTTCTATTTACTTTGCACATATGTGGACACAATGCGCATGAGGACAACTCTAAATTCATATTAATCACCGTTTTAAATAAATTGTTTTAGAATCATAAGCAAGTTCTATATTATTTTTTTGCGCTAAATCTAAAATATTAAAATTTACTTCATCCTTAAACTTTAAAAATTCAACATAATCTAGAACACTGGTAAGAAAAATAATTTTTACATCAATTCCATTACTAGAAATAGTATCAAAAAAAACCTTAATACTATCTTTTAAAACATACTCATTTGAGTTCAATAATAATATTAATTTTTCTTTAAAATCTGCTACTTTTTCTAAAGGAGTTGAAAGTTCAAGAGTTAATAATAAACTATATAATCTGGCATCCTTCCTGCTTGAATTTATAATAGATGCAGCAGAGATTTCGCTGTTTGGAATAACTATTAAATCTTTTGAAGTAGTCCTAATTCTTGTTGTTCTAAAAGTTATATCTTCAACAGTTCCTTCATAATTATTAACTGCTATGTAATCTCCAATATTAAACGGTTTATCAAGAACTATACAAAGCCCACCAAATAAACTTTTTGCAACATCCTGAGCTGCTAGTGCAATTACAACACTAGAAACTCCAAGACCAGTAACTAGACCTCCTAAATTATAGCCAAATTCACTAACAATAATAAAACCAGCAATAATATAAACTAAAGACTTTAAAACTTTGCTTGTAAAATTAACCAAAGTATCATTTTCTTTAAAATTTAATTTAGCTTTTATTTTATTAAAACTATTTGAATTGGTATCAAATAAATTAGCAAAGCCCTTAGCAGTAAGTATAATTATACATATTTTAAAAGCTTTTATAATAAGTGATTTAATATCTCCCGGAATATTAAAAAACAAGGTAGAAATGTAAATTCCTAATATAACTATAAAAGATGAGATTGGCTTATAAAAAGCATTTTTCTTAATTTTATTTTTATCCTTAATTTTAAAATGGAACATCTTAATTATAATATATGCTACTTTTGAGCTAATGATTTTACAAAATAAAATAATTAAGACAGCAATTACAATATTGATAAATAATTTTGTACTAAAAAATTCCATATAATCATCTCCAAAAAACAGATAATATAAAAGGAACTTTGATAAAAACAAAGTCCCTTTGGTGAACCGGAGACGACTCGAACGTCCGACCCACGGCTTAGA
>USOV01000036.1 GCA_900556455.1 uncultured Clostridium sp.
TGACAGGCTAGCGTTCTAACCAACTGAACTACCGGGCCAAAAAAATGGTGGGCGCAATAGGACTCGAACCTATGACCTCCTGCTTGTAAGGCAGATGCTCTACCAGCTGAGCTATACGCCCATCTTAACGACGAAAATAAGTATACTAGATTTTTTGTCATATGTCAAGCAATTTTTTTAAATTTTTTAATATTTTTGCAAATTTGGGAAAAACTGTTGTTATGAGTAAGTTTATAAATGATTTAAAAAAGATATTTTTATATACACCTTCTGCTACTTCTTATGATTTTTCTTTACCCGAAACTTATCTTCCTCAGACAGATAATGGTACTCCAGAAGATGTTTCAAACCTTCCCATTGTTACCTCTTTAGATGAAAATTTAACTCACCTAAAGGTTAAATACAATGCACTTATTAATAGTGATATTATTTTAAGAGAGTTTACTTTAAACTTAAATGGAACGTCTTATAAATCACTAATTGTTTGTATTGATGGGATGATTAATTCTGAGCTTGTCAATAATTTTCTTTTAAGACCTCTAATGGAATCTTCAAATAGTTCCACTAAAACTATTAGTCGAAATGGGATAAAAATAAAGAAATCAAAAAAAATAGATTTGGCTACTTATATATCCAACTCTCTAGTTCCACAAAATGATATTAATAAAGTAAACAATTTAGATGATTTAATTGATTCTGTAAATTCTGGCGACTGTGCCCTTCTTGTTGATACTTTAGATGTTGCATTTATTGTAGATGTAAAAGGCTATAAAGCACGAGAAATTTCTGCTCCAACAAATGAAATTGTCGTTAGAGGTTCACAAGAAGCTTTTGTTGAAAAACTTAGAACCAATACATCCATGCTTAGGAGAATAATTAATAGCGAAAACTTAATTATTGAAGATTGTACCGTAGGTAAAATAAGTAAAACAAATATTGCAATATGTTATCTAAAAAATATTGCAAATTCTGATTTAGTAAATGAGGTAAAATATAGAATAAATAATTTAGCCATTGACTATATTATTTCTTCTGGTCAGTTAGAGCAATTAATTCAAGATAAAAGTAATGTTGCATTTCCACAATTAATTGCAACAGAAAGGTCTGATAAAGCTTCACTCCACATTCTTGAAGGAAGAGTTGTTGTTATAGTAGATGGAAGCCCATATGTCCTTATTATGCCTGGTGTTTTTTTAGATTTTTTATCTTCTCCAGAAGATATGAATTTAAAGCATCAATATTCTAATTTGTTAAAGCTTATTAGGTTTTTAGCCACATTTATTACATTATTACTACCTGGAATATATGTTGCAGTATCTAATTATCATACCGAGCTTCTACCTACCGAGTTGCTCTTTACTATTGCTGCCTCTAGAAACACCGTTCCTTTTCCATCTATTGTTGAAATCTTTATTATGGAAGTTTCTTTTGAACTCATTCGTGAGGCAGGGCTTAGAGTACCAACTCCATTTGGTTCTACTATAGGAATTATTGGTGCATTGGTTTTGGGAGAATCTGCGGTTAGTGCAAATTTAGTAAGTCCTATTTTAATTATAATTGTAGCAATTACTGGAATATGTTCTTTTACAATACCTGATTTTTCTTTAAGCTTTTCTTTTAGAATTTTCAGATTTCTTTATATAGTGCTTGGATATTTGTGTGGATTGCTTGGTATTGCTATGGGAATATTTATTCACCTTGCTATTTTAGTAAATCTAAAATCATTTGGAGCACCATACCTTGCTCCTTATGTTCCTGCTACTAACTTAAATGCTTCTCTTTCTTATTTTATAAAACCAATTTGGGCAAGAGAAACAAGAGCAGATTTTTTAAATACAAAACGACCTAAACAAGAAGAGAAATTCAGTAGGAAATGGAAGTTTTGGGAAAGGATGTAATTAATGTCAGTAGGAAAAATTGGTAAAATTGAAGCTGTAGCCTTAATTTTAATAGTAGTTATCAATGAAATAGTGTTAAATATTCCTAATATAATTATACTTCCAACTGATTCAGGCTCATCTATTAATATAATTTTTGTAAGTATTTTAGCTGTTATTTTTACTTATATTATTTGTAAACTTCTTAAACCATTTTTAGGGCAAGATATTTTAGATGTCTCTGATTATGTTGGTGGAAGAACTCTAAAAACTATTATTGGGATTTTGTTTATACTTTTCTTTATTATAACAGTTTCTTTAAGTGTAAGTTTTTTTGCAAATTTTATAAAATCAGTTTATTTTAATAGTTCCCCTATTGTATTTATTTTGCTTTTCTTCCTAGTTCCTGCACTATTTGCAAATAAATTTGGATTAAAAGCTATATCTGGAGTAAATTTAATTTTTATTCCTGTAATTATATTTACTTTAATTTTTTTATTAGTTTTTTCTTCTAATAATTTTAATATAGAAAGGCTTTTTCCCCTTTTTGGGAATAGTCTTTTTGATACTTTCGTGCTTGGCTCTACCAATATTTTCGCTTTCTCAGGTCTTGCTTATTTATACTTTATGCCAAGTTTACTAAAAGATGTAAAAGACTTTAAAAAGGTTTCTATGGTGTCAATTATCCTTTCTGCAATATGCTTAATTTTTAGCATTATCTCACTTATGCTGAGTTTTCCTGCACTTTCTAATACTGATGAAACCGTTTCTCTTTATCTTTTAACTAGAATGATAAAGTTTGGTTATTTTATAGAAAGATTAGATGCTATATTTATTTTTATTTGGATAATTTCCCTCATTTCTTTTTTAAGCCTTACTTTTTTCTATATTTTAAAAATTTTCAAAAAAATTTCTAAGATAGAAGATTCAAATGAATTAGTTTATTCTTTGGGGTTTATTACTCTAGGAAATTGTTTAGCTTTTAAAAACATTTCTATAATAAAGTTTTTAGCAAGAGTTGTGTGTAAATATTATGCTTTGATTTTAATTTTTGGAATTAGTTTTGCAATTTTAATTATTGCAAATATTAAATATAAAAAAAATAATTTGTAGAGATGAATTTATTTTCATCGCCACAAGCATTTTCCACAAAAATTACATTTATTAGGAGTTTAAATGAAAATAAAATATCTTTTCCTTATTTTAATTTTATTATTTAGTTTGTTTTGTTTGTCTGGATGTTATGATTCCCATGGTATTGAAACTTTGGCTTATGTGATAGCCATGGGAATTGATAAAAGTGATAATAATACCATAAGACTAACTCTTCAATTTGCTGTTCCTACATCCTCAGATTCATCATCTTCTAGTTCACAGTCTAGTAGTTCTACAATTATTGATGTTGAATGTACTACCATTGATTCTGGAATTAGCTTAGTTAATAGTTACATTAGTAAAAAGGTAAATTTATCACACTGCAAAGCGATTGTAATTTCCGAGACTTTAGCCTACGAAGGAATTGCAGATTATATTTATGATTTGGTTAACAATGTTGAGATTCGTCCTGATTGTTATGTTATTATTAGTAGATGTGATGCATACTATTTTTTATCTAACTCTACGCCTACTCTAGAATCTGTGCCAGCAAGATATTACGAATTAATACCAAATTCTAGTGAATATACTGGTTTTACACAGTCTGTGCATCTTTCCGATTTCTATAAAAGCATTTTAAGTACTACTTCCCAACCTATTGCTATTTTAGGCCGGAGTAAATACTAAAAAGACACAAATATCAGCGTCAGATACTTCTACTTTAGATGGAAGTTATAAAGCAGACCAAACACCTATTGAAACTGAAAATAGTATAGAAAATATGGGACTTGCTGTTTTTTTCCAAGATAAACTAGTTGGTGAATTAGATAATATTGAAACTTTATGCCATTTAATTATTTCTAATAAATTCCAAAATGCAACTATAACTATCCAAAATCCTTTCGATTATAATAGCAATATTTCCCTTTATATCTGCCCTGTTAAAGATACAAAAAATAATGTACAAATTATAAATGATTATCCATATATTAGCTGTAACATCTCAGTAACTGGATATGTTTTAGGTTTAGAAGATATCTTGGATTTATCTAAAGAAGAAACATTGGAAACTCTTAATACTGCCGTAAGTTCTTATTTAGAATATTGTATTAATAATTATTTATATAAAACTTCTAAAGGTTTACGTTCTGACATTGACAATTTTGGCATACATGTTTTACACAATTATTTAACTACTGATAAGTGGCTTGCTTCAGATTGGCTTAATAACTACCAAAATGCCTTTTTTGATGTAAATGTTGAATCTAATATTATAAGTGGGTATTTATTTAGTAAGTTTTAGTTTTGGAGGACGAAATGAGATATTTAGTTTTAATTTTATCAATTGTTATATCTATTAAAACAGTTAGCTATGGTATTTATGAGATTAAAAAAAATAGCAATTTACCACGGTGGTATCACCGTAATAATAATTGCTATTATTGACCTCATTTATCCAAATGTTATTATTTACATTCATGGTGCTTAAATATTATAACATATATACTATTCCTAATATTACAGAAAGTACTATAAATGTAATTCCTAGTATTATAGTCCATCTTTTTAGCTTACCTTCTCTTGTTCTACCTTTGTTTTTTTCATAGAAGCTATTATTTTGTGCTCCTCCCATTATTGCACTTGATGCGCCATCCTCATCACTACTTTGTAATGATGCAATTACAATTAGTACAAAACATACTATAACATAAATTACTATTAAAATTGTTTTTAATATTTCCATTATTGTTCCTCCATTTCTGTTTGACTTAAATATTTTAGCACAAGTATTTACAAATTGCAATATATATATGTGGAAAAAATTCGGAAGTAAGAATAAATATAAAACCGAGAAATCATTTCTTCTCGGTTTTATCAAAATTTTTGGAGCTTCCTGTCAGATTTGAACTGACGACCTATTGATTACTAATCAATTGCTCTACCAGCTGAGCTAAGGAAGCATGTGTTAACTTTTCATTAATATCGAATATGCGGACGTGCAATGCACGTCCATATATATTTTATTGTAAATTTTTAATCCTCTGTCATTATGTTTTTACTTGCTTTTTTTCTTATTCTTTGTATTGCATTATCTACAGATTTTACTGGAGCTGAAAGTTTTTGTGCTATATTTACATAGCTTTCTCCTCTTGCATACCTAGTTAATACTTGTTTTTCAAAACTACTTAAATTTTGGTCTATTTTTGTTTCTATATTTTTATAATACTCTTTTTTTGTAATTGTATCTAGTGGATCTTCTAAAACTTGCATATCTAATTTTTCTAGTAGTTCTGTATCTGAATCGTCATCATAAGCATTAGCATTTAATGATATGGATGAGTTTAGTGGTATATGTTTTTGTCTATTAGATGTTTTTATTGCTGTAATTAATTGTCTCTCTATGCACAAATTTGCGAAAGATTTAAATGAATTTTCTTTAGCTGAATCAAAACTTTTTATTGCTTTGTAAAGCCCAATCATTCCTTCTTGAACAATGTCTTCTTTTTCTGCTCCTACTATAAAATATTTATTAACTTTCATGTCTACTAAATCTTCATATCTGTTTAATAAATATTCTAATGCATCTTTATCCCCATTCTTCGCAATTTCCGCTAATTCTTCATCTGTTTTATTTGAGCTGTCCTTTAATGAGAATGCTGTTTGTAATATCATACTTTATTTCTGCCTCCGCTTTTTGTTTTTTATTATTATATTAGTTAAGTCCTTTTGTGTCAAGAGTTTTAGAAAATTTTTTCATCATAACGAAAAGGAACATTTAATTTATAATCAAATGCTCCTTTTCTAATTAACCTCTTCCATATAGCCTCCTTTTTCCAAAATTTCCATTACTTAAATGAGTATTGAAGAGTTTTTATATTATCAACTAGATTGTTACATCTAACATATGCTAGTTGTAAATATATTATATCATACTTTACATAATATTGTCAATCCTTTGTATGTTTTTTTCTTGTAATATTAACCAATTTTTCTGCTTGTTCTTTTTGTTTATCTAGTGGTAGCCATTGATAAAACGAGCATACAAATTCTCCATATTTAGTCGTGTTTTCTGATTTTTCAACATCCAAAAAAAAACCCCCTTATATTATTTTATAATGGGCTTTTTTATTTTTTTTATTCATTTTAATTTATTTTTCTAAATA
This sequence comes from uncultured Clostridium sp., assembly GCA_900556455.1. GTDB lineage: Bacteria > Bacillota > Clostridia > TANB77 > CAG-508 > UMGS1933. The sequence goes on from USOV01000036.1 coordinate 6,137, forward strand.
CACCTGCAACTTTTCCTAAGATTTTGCAGTTTGGTACTATTATTGGATCCATTGTGCTGTTTTCTGGTTGTAATCTGATATGGTCTTTTTCTTTATAAAATGTTTTTACTGTTGCTTCATCTCCTATTAATGCTACTACTATTTCACCATTTCTTGCTATATCTTGTTTTTTAACTAGAATATAATCTCCATTTAATATTCCAGCTTCTATCATACTTTCTCCTCTAACTACTAGCATAAAACTTTCACTATTTCCTACAAAATCGATTGGTATAGGAAAAGTATCTGTTATATTTTCTACTGCAAGTATTGGTTCTCCTGCTGTAATTTTTCCTATTACAGGTACATCTGCAAGTTCTTTTCCATTATATATTGGTTTTGGTTCTTCCTTTTTTCCACCTTTTAATAATTTTAAGGCTCTACCTTTTTGGTCTTCTTTTGATATATAACCTTTTTCTCTTAATTTGGCAATATAAGTATGAACAGTTGCAGTAGAACTTAGCCCAACTGCTTTTCCTATTTCTCTTACTGATGGTGGATATCCTTTATCATTTATTTGTTTTTCTATAAATTTTAGTATAGCCTTTTCTCTTTTATTTAACTCTTCTTTATCTTTCTTTTTCATCTTACAACAACTCCCAATTTTTTATTTGCCATAATAATATCATATGTTTTTTTGTTTGTCAAACAAAAGTTTATTTTTTTCAAATTCTTCTTTCATTACTTCTACTGCATTACTTTTTACAAACCTTTCTGCCTGTTTTATTGTAAAGTAAAATAAGTATTCATCACTACTTCCATGTGCTTTTACAACTGGTTTTTTTACTCCTAAAAATAATGCTCCTCCATATTCTTTATAATCCATAGATTTTGAAAATTTCTTTATTGCTGGCATTGCCGGTAGTGCTCCAAGCATTGTAAATACATTTCTTTTTAGATTTTCTGTTAAAGACCTTTTAACAAATTTGCCAAGTCCTTCTACTGTTTTTAAAAATACATTTCCAGTAAAACCATCTGTAATTATTGCATCTATTTCTCCTGAAAAGGCTTCTCTTCCTTCTACATTTCCTATAAAGTTAATATTATATTCTTCAGCATTTTCTTTTATTAATTTATAGCTTTCCTTCGTTAATTCATTTCCTTTTGTTTCTTCTGTTCCAATATTTAATAATCCTATTACTGGTTTTTCTACATTACAAATTTTTCTTAAGTATATATTTGCCATTTGTGCGAATTGTAATAAATTTAATGGCTTACAATTTGTATTTGCACCTGCATCCATTAATAATAATCCCTTATTATATGCTGGTAGCATTGGTGCTATTGCTGGTCTATCTACTCCTTTTATCCTTCCAACTAAAAGAGTAGCTCCTGTTAATAATGCTCCAGAGTTCCCAGCTGATATAAATACGTCACCTTCTCCTTGTTTTAATAGATTAAAACCAACCACCATTGATGAATCTTTTTTTTGCTTTATGGCTTGTGTTGGAATATCTTCCATTTCTATTGTTTCTGTTGTATTATGTATTTTTATTTTGTCTGTAATTTCTGATATATTTTCTTTTCCATAAAATTCTTTTATTTTTGAGTTGATAATATTTTCATTTCCAACTAGTATAATTTCTGATTCTATTTCTTTTATTGCTCTTATTGCACCTTTTATTGTTGCATCTGGGGCATTATCTCCACCCATTGCATCTAAAATTATTTTCATAAAATAATCCCTTCTTTTAGATAATTTTATTTTTATGGAGCCCACTGTGCTCCTCTACAATTTTTCATAAGCTACTTAACACTATCTTATATAGAATATATTGTATTTTTTTATTTTATAATTTTATAAAGAAAATTGCAATAGTTTTAAGCAAAAAAAAAAAGCCTGGCAACTTCCTATCTTACCAGCAGGGTAACCC
>USOV01000037.1 GCA_900556455.1 uncultured Clostridium sp.
TGTCGTATATGTTTTCTCCTTTTTGAGTTGGTGTTATTATTTGTGTTTTTTTGTTTATTTCTATGTATCTTATTTTTTCTAGCTTTTCTATTATTCCTCCTCTTGTGGCACTTGTGCCTATTCCTGCTCCTTTTATTTGTTCTCTTAGTTCTTCATCTTCTATTAGTTTTCCTGCGTTTTCCATAGCTAGTATCATAGAGCCTGAATTATATCTTGATGGCGGACTTGTTTCTGCATCTTTTATTGATAATTCTACTTGTTCTATTTTTTGACCTTTTTTTAAGTTTTTTAATCCTTCATTTGCCTCTGTTTTTGCTTCTTTATCTGGTTTTAAAATTTCTAGATATCCCTGATTTATACATATTTTCTCATTTGCAAAAAAAGTTTCATTATCTATATTTACTGTTACTGCTACTTTATTAAATTCTGCTGGTGGGTAAAATATGCTTAAAAATCTTCTTACAATTAGTTTATATATTTCTTTATTTAAGTCTGTTAATTTATCATAATTCTCAAATCCTTGCCCTGTTGGAATTATTGCATAATGGTCTGTTATTTTACTATCATTTACATATTTTGTTTTTAATAAATTTGTAGAATATTTTTCTTGTACCATTTTTGATATGTATTTTTGTATTTCTTCGTCTTTAAACCCGCGAGCTAATCCATTTAAGTTTTTAGATATTTCTTTTGCTACTGCTGTTGACAATACTCTTGCATCTGTTCTTGGATATGTTACTAATTTTTTCTCATATAAATTTTGTATAATTTCTAGTGTTTCATCTGGTTTTATTTTAAAACGCTTTGTACATTCATTTTGAATTTCAGCCAAGTTGAATAAAAGAGGTGCATTTTCTTTTTGCTTAGTTCTTTTTATTTCAGAAACAGTTGCATCTTTTCCTTTTAATGAATTTATAAATTTTTCTGCTTTTTCTTTTGTTTTAAACCCTGTTTCATTATATAATTCTGGATTCTCAAATTTATTTGATTTTTCATTTACTTTCCATTCTGCAGTAAATGATCCATTTTCGGTACCAAATGCCCCTGAAATTTTATAATATTTTGTTTTTACAAAATTTCTAATTTCTCTTTCCCTTGAAACTACCATACCTAGTACACATGTCATAACTCTTCCAATAGAAATAGATACTTTGTCTTCGTTTATTTCTTTTGCAACTCTTTTTCCATATATTATAGATAACATTCTTGAGAAATTTATACCAATTAGGTAATCCTCTTTTGCTCTTAAATATGCTGAATCTGATAAACTATCATATTCAGACAAATCTTTTGCTTCGTTTATTCCTCTTAGTATTTCCTCCTCAGTTTGTGAGTCTATCCATACACGTTTCATTTTTGCTTTTGGATTTGGTTTTGCCATCATAAATACTAATCTTTGTATATATTCCCCTTCTCTTCCAGAGTCTCCTGCATTATATATTTCACTAACATCATCCCTTTGTAACAAAGTTTGTACCACATTAAATTGGTTTTGTACTGCTGGAATTATCTCATATTTATATTCTTCTGGTAAAAATGGGAGTGTATCTAATCTCCAAAATTTTAATTTTTCGTCGTATTTTTCTGGGTATGACATTGTAACTAAATGACCAACACACCATGTAATAATCCATTCTTCAGATTCTAGATATCCATTTTTTCTATTTGTATTTACTTTTAATGCTTTTGCAAATTCCATTGCAACTGAAGGTTTCTCTGTAATTAGTAATTTTTTCATTTTTTCCCCATTTATTTTAAATCTATTTTTATATGTACATCTCTTAATTGTTCTGGTTTTACAGCACTTGGTGCTCCCATAAGTAAATCTCTTGCTTTTTTATTTTTTGGAAATGCTATTATTTCTCTTAAGTTTTCTTCGTTTGCAATTAGCATTACCATTCTATCAAATCCTGGTGCTGCTCCTGCATGTGGTGGTGCTCCATACATAAATGCATTATATAATGCACCAAATTTTTTCTTTACATCTTCTTCTGTATAGCCTGCAAGTTCAAATGCTTTTACCATTAATTCTGGGTCGTGATTTCTTACAGCTCCAGAAGCCATTTCATATCCATTACATACAACATCATATTGATATGCTAAAATTTCTAATGGGTCTTTATTTTCTAAAGCCTCCATTCCTCCTTGAGGCATTGAAAATGGGTTATGGTTAAAATCTATTGTTCCTTCATCTGATAATTCATACATTGGGAAGTCTACAATTAGGCAAAATCTGTATGCATTTTTTTCTATTAAGTCTAAACGTTTTCCAAGTTCTATTCTTACTTGGCCTGCTATTTTTTGAGCAGTTTTAAATTCATCTGCTATAAAGAAAATACTATCATTTTTCTTTACTCCAGCCTCTGCCATTTTTTCTTTTATTTCTTCTGTGATGAATTTTGAAATTCCTCCTGCATAATTTCCTTCTTCGTCTACTTTTACCCAAGCTAATCCTTTGGCCCCTACTTCTTCTACTGCAAATGTAGTCATATTATCAAAGAATTTTCTTCCTTGGCTTGCACCATTTGGAACTACAATTGCTTTTATTGTTTTATCTTTAAATGCGCCAAACTCGCTATTTACGAACATTTCTGTAAAGTCTTGTATTATAAGTGGATTTCTTAAATCTGGTTTATCTATTCCGTATTTTTCCATTGCTTCTTTATATGGAATTCTAAGGAATGGTCCTTCATCTACATTCCATGTTGTGAATTTTTTGAAAGTTGAAGAAAATACGTCTTCTAATACTTTAAATACGTCCTCTTGTGTTGCAAAGCTCATTTCAAAGTCTAATTGATAAAATTCTCCTGGTGCTCTATCTGCTCTTGGGTCTTCATCTCTAAAACATGGAGCTATTTGATAATACTTATCAAATCCAGATACCATAAGTAATTGTTTGAATTGTTGTGGAGCTTGTGGAAGTGCATAGAATTCCCCTGGGTGAATTCTACTTGGAACTAAATAGTCTCTTGCTCCTTCTGGTGATGAATTTGCAAGTATTGGTGTTTGAATTTCTGCAAATCCCAATTCATCCATTTTTGCTCTTAAAAATTTCATTATTTCTGAACGAAGCAAAATGTTTTTATGTATTTTATCATTTCTTAAATCTAGGTATCTATATTCTAGTCTTAAGTCTTCTTTAACTAATGAATTGTCTGCTTTTTCAGAGTTTATTTCAAATGGAAGAACATTTTTGCATTTTCCAAGTACTGTTATTTTTTTTGCTTCTATTTCAATTTCTCCTGTTGGTATTTTATTATTTTTATTAGTTCTTTCTAATACTGTTCCTTCCACAGATATTGTCATTTCTGTTACTAAATTATCAGCAATTTTTCTTACTTCTTCATTATCTGCTACAACTATTTGTGTTATCCCATATTGGTCTCTTAAATCTATAAATTTCATTGAGCCTAAGTTTCTTATTCTTTGTACCCATCCTGCTAGGCGTACTTCTTCTCCTTTGTTTTCAAGTCTTAATTCTCCACAATTGTGTGTTCTGTATTCGTTCATAAACTTTCCTCCCTATATTATAAAATATTATAAAACTTTGTGAAAAATAGCCAAACGCAGGGGCTTATATATTTTAATAAGCGAATTGCCTCGGGGGGACCGCCGTGGGCTGTTAAAGGCGCAAGCCTTGTTACAGCGCCGGTGGGATAGCAATGAGCAATTTAAAATATATAACCCCGACGAGATTTGGCGGATGTCAAACATATTATCTAAACAAAAAGACCTTTTATCCCTATATATAAATATATAGGGACGAAAGGTTTTATATTAGCTTCCGCGGTGCCACCCTTTTTGGATATTTCCCACTTTTATATTTAATTTTTGTTTTAGCTCCAATAAGTGTCACATAGAATTTTAAAATTCTCTTATTTTCATCGCTTCAATAATTGTACTATTTTAATTACTATTTGTCAAGAAAATCAGTTTTAATTATTGATTTTTTAAGAAATTTATTGCAGTTTGTAATTGTTTATCTTGTGCCTCTTCTGTAGTTAATTTCTCATTTTCTACTTCTATATCTGGTGTTATTCCTACTTCATGGATTTTATTTCCTTTTGGAGTTCTAAATTCTTCTATTGTTACTTTTAATGCTCCTCCTATTGCAAGTGGCTCAACCTCTTGCATTATTCCTTTTCCATATGTTGTAGTTCCAATTATAGTTCCAGCTTCATTATCCTGTATTGCAGCTGCAAATATTTCTGTTGCACTTGCAGAGTTTTCATTTACCAATACTACAATTTTCATTTTTTCTGTGCTAGGGTTTGTAGATTTTGTTACTGTTTCAATATTATTTTTATCATAAGTTTTTAATATAACATCTCCCATTGGTACAAATAGTTCTGACATTGAAATTGCTTCTGTTACTAATCCTCCACCATTTTCTCTTAAATCTATAATTAAAGAATTTATATTTTGTTTTTTCAATTTTTCTAATTCTTCTTTGAATTTAGCAGTACAATTTTCTTCAAATCCAAGCATTTCTATATAGCCAATATTTCCATCTAGTACTTTTGATTCAATATATTTTATTTCTACTTTTCTTCTTTCAACATCTATAGAAAAAGTTTTATTATCTCTTAATATTTCTAGATTTACTTTTGTTCCTTCTTCTCCTTTTACCATATTTGAAACATCAGTTAGTTCTAATCCATTACATTCTTTTCCATCAACTTTTTTTATTATATCTCCTGTTTGTAAATCTGCTTCTTCTGCAGGAGAGCCTTCTATTGGAAGTAATACTAAAATATCTCCATCATCGTTTTTAGTCATGTAAATTCCTATTCCAACATAATTTCCATTTACAGATACCATTAAATCTTCTAATTCATCATTAGTAAGGTATTCGGTATATTTATCTCCAAGCCCTGCAACATAGCCCTTTAATGCAGCTTCTAGCATTTTTTCTTCATCTAGTTCACCTATGTAGTCTTTTTCTAAGTATTTTTTTAAAATCTCTATTTTTTTCTCTAGCACAGTTGTAGAGTCTGATACAGATATATATTTAGTTAATGCCTCAATGTTTCCATTATCTGTTTTCATATAGTAATTATAGAATACTACTGATGTGATTAAAAATGTTACTAACATGGTTACTATAATTACCATTATTATTTTGTATATATTATTTTTTTTGTCAAAATTCATGTATTTGCCTCCAATCTGAAATAAAATCCGCCGCATCTCGTCGGGGATTATATATTTTAATTCGCTCATTTCATCCCACCTGCGCTGTAACAAGGTTTGCGCCTTTAACAGCCCACGGCGGTCCCCCCGACGAAATTCGCTTTTAAAATATATAAAACCCCTGCGTGCGGCTAATGTAATTCTAAAATTGTATAGTTCTAATATATTTATAAATTAATAATTTATGCAAATTAATAGCCTAAATAAGGTAATGGGTTTACGCATACTCCGTTTTTTCTTACTTCAAAGTGTAAGTGTGGTCCTGTTGAGTTTCCTGTGCTTCCTACTGTTCCTATTACTTGCCCTTGTTCTACTGTTTGTTTTTCTTGTACTGTTCTTGAACCTGAAAGCATATGTGCATAAAGTGTCATTGTTCCATCATGATGATTTATTACTATATATTCTCCATAACTTCTATATGAACCATCTGAATTTCTTAATGCTCTTGATGTTACAACTGTTCCAGATTTAACAGCTACTACACTTCTTCCAACAACATTAATATTTACATCCACTCCAGTATGTCCTCTATAAGATGGATAATGTTTATTGTTTATATTTGAAAGTGTAAGTCCTGCAACTGGGAAGATATAACCATATTCGCTTGGTTTTCCATTTATTATAGTCGTACCACCTGATGAAGCTTCTTCCCTGGCTATTCTTGTAAGTTCTTGTTGTATTTTTTGTTTGTCTTTTTCAAATTGGTCCAATTGGTCTTGTAATGCTTTTTGTTCAGTTGTTAGTTCATCCACATATTGTTGTTTGGTAGATTGAGAAGCCTTCAACGCATTTGCTGTTGCTTGTTTATTATTTTTTAAGCTTTCTATTTCTGCTTTGCTGTTTTCTAGTGTTGTTTTTGCTGCTTCTATACTATTTTTATTTTTTTCTATTGACTCTAACAAATCATTATCATATTCTGCTATTTCTGAAACTAAATAATATCTTGAAATAAAATCGCTAATACTTGCTGATGAAAGTAATACATCTAAATATGTAGTTTCTCCCATTTCATATAAAGCAACTAATCTATTTTCTAAAGCTTCTTTTTGATTTGCATAATCTTCTTCAGCTTTTTTTAAATTTGCCTCTGCTTCTGAAATTTTATCTTCTAAGTCCGCTATTTGTAAATTTAAGTCATATATTTCATTTTCATATTCAGAAATTTCTGCTGTTAATTCTTGTATTTGTGCCATTACACCTGTTAAGTTATTTTCTATTTCTCCCAAGTTTTTTTCTGCTTCATTTATTTGGTTTTGTAATGCTGAATTTTCTTGTTCTAGTTCAGCTTTATTTGCTGCAAATGCTATTAATATATTACTTGATGTAACTATTATTAATATTAAAATTATACATATTATTTTCTTTTTCATTTTTCCTCCGTTATCTATAATCCACCGGATTTTATTGGGGTTATATTTTAGTTTGCTTTGGTTACATATGGTAATGGGTTTACAAATTTTCCATTTACTTTGATTTCAAAGTGTAAGTGTGGTCCTGTTGAAAGTCCTGTTGAGCCAGCTTCCATTATTACTTCTCCTTTTTCTACTACCTGTCCAACTTTTACAAGTATTTTAGAGCCGTGTCCATAATTGCTTACAATTCCGCCTCCATGATCTATCATTACTACATTTCCATATGAACCTACATATGATGCAGTTATAACAGTTCCAGAATTTGCTGCAATAACAGGAGCCCCTGTTTTTGCTCCAATATCTATACCGTTATGTGATCTATAGTAATGTAATATTGGATGGAATCTCATTCCAAATGGTGATGTTATTATAGTATATCCCGGTATTGGCCATAAAAATTCTCCACCTATGTATTCTGAATTGCCATCTACCATTGCTAAAATTGCCATCTGTGCATCTATATTATCTAACTTGCTATTGTATTCTTCTATTTGTTTTTGTGTATTTAATTCTTCTTCTGTTAATTCTGCCGCATAACTATTTTTTATTGTTTTTGCATTTTCTAAAGCTATAAGTGTTTTTTCTTGCATGTTTTTTGCTGTTTTTAATGTTTCATTTTTTTCAGATAACTGTTTGCTTATTTCTTCAATTTTATTTTTTTCTCTTTCAATTGTTTCTAATAAATCATTATCATACTCAGCAATTTCCCCAATTAGATAATATCTTGATATGAAATCTGTTATGTTTTTTGAATTTAGTAAAACGTCTAAATATGTAGTTTGTCCCATTTCATACAAAGCAACTAATCTATTTTCTAAAGCCTCTTTTTGTGCATTATAGTCTTTTTGTATGTATTTTAATTTTTCTTTTGCTTGTTTAATTTCTTTTTCTAATTTAGATATCTCGTCTTCTGTTTCTTGTAATTTTGTTTCGCCTTCAATAATTTGTGCTTCTATTTTATTAATTGCTTCTAAAGCTTCTGTAATTTCAATTTGTAAATTTTCTAATCCCTTATTTGTCTCATTTAATTCCTGTGTTATTCTTTCTTTCTCTTTTTGCAAATCATCCATATTTACAGCATAAGTTATGCCATATATAGCACAAAGTATTACTACAATTATTGATATAGCTATACACTTTTTTTTCATATAAGCCTCACCGCCTATTTTTATGTTTTCTATACGTCAAGATATTTTTTCATTGATATAGAACTTCCTAATATTCCTATTCCTATTCCTAAAATTAAATATACTACTACGATTTCTGTAAATAAATTATTAAATGATAATATACTTACTCCAATTGTTTGAATTGTATCTGATGTCATAAGTTTACTTACAATCGCATTATAAAGTATACCTATTATTCCTAAAGAAAGGACGCTTGATACAAGTCCTATTATTACACCTTCA
>USOV01000038.1 GCA_900556455.1 uncultured Clostridium sp.
AAACCACGCGCTCTACCAACTGAGCCACACCCCGAAAAACAAATGCTTAACTATAATACCACATCTTTTAGAAAAAATCAACTGTTTTTAGAAAAAATATTTAGATTCCTAAAAAAATATAGATAAAGGCAGTATTGTGAAAAAAGTTAGCTTATGATAAAATAATGATGAAATATAAAAATAAAGGGAAAAAAGTTATGAAATTTATATTTATAATAAACAGACAAGCAGGAAGAGAAAAATATAAGCAAGTTTTACCTAATATAGAAAAAGTATGTAATAAAAGAAATTTAGAATATGAAATTAGGTTTATAGAGGAAAATTTGAATGCGGCAGAAATAGCAAACGAGTATAAAGATGGCGAAAATGTTATCTATATTGTTGGAGGAGATGGAACTCTAACTAAAACTTTGCCAGGAATTATTGGAACAAATAATAAGATAGGCATAATACCATCGGGGTCTGGAAATGACACTTATAAAACAATAAAAAAATTACCAAATGGTGAAACAAAAATAGATTTAGGAAGAATCAATGATGTATATTTTATAAACACAGCTTGCACTGGATTGGATGCAGAAGTGGCCAATAATTTGGATATTTTAAAAGAAACAAAAATTCCAACAAATCAATTATACAATGCAAGTATAATATATACTTTTGCAAAATATAAGTTTAGAAAAATTAAATTTATAACAAAAATAAAAACGTTTGAAGCTAAATATAGTATGCTAAGTATATGCAATGGGGGATTTTATGGAGGCGGATTTAATGTTGCACCAAAAGCTTTATTAACAGATGGGTTGTTTGACATATATTATGCAGAAAAAATAAATAAGATTAGAATGATACCATTATTACTTAAGATGAAAAATGGAAAACATGAGGGAAAGAGATATATTCATAAGTTTAGAACAAATCATGTGGAACTTGAATTAGAAGAAAAAATCACATTTAATATTGATGGAGAAAAACTCGAGGGAGAAAGGTTTGTGATAGATTTAATACCAGAGGCAATAACAATATATAATAATAATGAATTGGTAGAAGAAATTCTTAACGAAAAATAAAGAAGTTCTTGAACATATAGTTCAAAGAACTTCAATGGTGCACCCGGAGGGATTCGAACCCCCGATCTCAAAGTTCGTAGCCTTGCATTCTATCCAACTAAACTACGGGTGCAAAATCAAATACTAATATATTATAGCTTTTTCTTAGCGAATAATCAAGCAATTTAAGAAATATTTATCATAATAAGTATAAATTTAAAAAAATGGAAATATAATATAGAAGGTATTAAAAATTTTAGCTAGAGGGGTTGACAAGGGTATTCCAAAAGTGTATACTATTTAAGTACTAAATACCGCGGGATGGAGCAGTTGGCAGCTCGTTGGGCTCATAACCCAAAGGTCGGTAGTTCGAGTCTACCTCCCGCAACCAAAAAATATGAAGTAGGGAAGTTACCTACTTTTTTTATTGCATTTGAAAATAATTGTAGATGATATTTTTAGGGTATGATGTAATAATTTAAATAAAAATAATATAAGGGGGGCTATATTATGCCCAATATTTCTACAGGTATAAATACAGATTCAAGCTTTATAAATCTAAAAGCTATCACAATGAAAGAAGTAAAACCAGAGGTTGAGGAACTATTGGTGGAAGACGAAACAATAGTGTGTGCATTTAAAACTATTAGGGATCAGGTTATATTTACAACAAATAGAATTTTTGTAATAAATGTAAAAGGAGTTACAGGTAAAAAGGTTGCATATTTTTCTTATCCATATTCGAAGATACAATACTATGGAATTGAAACAGCAGGCTTTTTAGACATAGATAGCGAACTAATTCTTACATTTAGCAATGGACACAGATTACAATTTGATTTTAAATCAAAGTTGATATTAGAAAAATAAACTCAGTTATATCAAAATATGTTTTATAAAATATAAAAAAAAAGAAGGCCTAAGTGAGATGGATTTTCACTTAGGTCTTTTTACGTAGAATTTTAAGAGATTGTTGTACTTGAAAGTAGATTTTTTGTGCAAAATTTATAATTTATTGCAAATTTCGACAAAATTTTTAAAAGAAAATTGATAGGATATTAAAGGGGTAGATATATGTGAAAAAATATTGTAAAAATAAAACAAAGTGCAATAATTATTTTAAGTGTAATTTGAGTAGGAAGAATAACATTAGCATATCAAGGAAAAAACAGATTTTAGAAGTGGGCATAATGATATTGAAAATAAAAACGCTTGGGGAAGCTATCATTATCATTGCGGAAAAAATCCAGCACATTTGTATAGTAATAAAGTATGCCTATATTTAACCAGCTCATCATCAAATGAAAATACTAGGTCAAATTCTGCAGAAACAAATATAAAGCCGACGACTGTAGAACCAAACAATGTGAAGATAGATGAAGACGTAAAAGAATCAAATAATGTAAAAACAAATGAAGACATAAAAGAGTTCAATAAAGAAGAAAAATCTAGAGTATCAAATATAACAATATCTCCACAAAACGAAGCCACAGAAAATGGTGTGGAAGATGAAGAAAAACAAGAAAATTCCGGCATTGCAGGAGAATTATTAACATTAAGGCTTACTAGGCGAAGAACATTGGGGAGATAAAAAAGGGAAAATAAAATAGATAAGTGAGGGAGGTACTTAGATGAAAAATTGGACGTATAAAGTATATAGTGTAATTATATTAATGATAGTATTAATAACCGGAACATTTGAATCAATACTTCATAATACAAACGAATTAATGTCCATAATTTCAAGTTATGTTCAAACTATATGTATAGTAGTACAAAGCATACTACTATTTAAGCAATTAGATCTTAGCCAAATAATTGAAGAAAAAACAAGAGAGGAAAATAAAGGGATATTTATATTAGATAACACAAATATAATAACAAGTAGAGAAGAAGAATCAAATAATAAATATGATTTAAGTAAGCCTATATTTTTCCATAACAGAGGAAATGATCATGTCATTTTAAAAGCAGCTTACATAAATGGAGAAATAGTAGGCAAAGGGTATAGAACATTTTTTACCAATTTAGATCAATATTCAAAATTGCTTTTAGATTTGAAAGTGAGCAAAGAAGAATTAAAAAAAGACATTTTAAAATTTGATATTGATTTGCTTTTGGAAAATTTAAAGGGATATAATTATATTGAAAAAGTAGAAATTAGATTTAAAAAAGATAGAGAAGAAGAAATATATAACTTAGATTTATTTAATATAAAGTTGAGCTAAAAGAGATTTACTCATAACTCTAAGGCGAGTTTGAAATAATTTTGCTTTACAATTTTGATTTAATCGTTACAGCTTGAGTGGTTGTAGCGATTTTTTCTATTCTTCAATTAGTTAACAATAATGACTAAAAATAGGCATTTTATGTCAAATTGGGGAAAAGTTGGGGAAGAAAATATCCCAAAACGTTTATATTTCTAATAAAAATTCAGTAAAAGACTATGGGAAACCTAATTTTATAAATAGTAGTCTTTTACGTTACAACATATAATCGTTGGAACAAAATTAAGGATTTTGACAACGATTTATTTTTATCGTGAAAAGTCTAATGACTTTAGTGAAATCTGAAAAAAGATTTTAGACTAATTTTTGTTGTGGTAGTAGCAAGTTTTCTAAAGCATTTCCTGCATTTCTATTATGAGAAATAATAGGATGCACATAGAAATTAAATGTTGTTGTAATTTGTGCATGTCCAAGTCTTGCTGCTACAACTGCTACATCAATATTTTGTGATATTAGAAGTGTAGCATTTGTGTGTCTTAATCCGTGAAAATTAATTACAGGTAGTCCTATTTGACCAACATATTTTACAAACCATTTGCTTATTGTAGAAGGGTGCATAGGTTTGCCATCAAATTGTACAAATAACCTATTAGAATCAGTCCATAATTCACCACAGAACGATTTTTGTTCATCATACCATAACTTATATTGCTCAAGTAGAGAAACAACGAAATCTGGAATTGCAACTTCTCTGATAGAACTTTCTGTTTTAGGTGTTTTTGTAAATACACCTTTGTCAGCTAAATATTGACTAGAACGATTTATACTAACAATTCCTGTTTTTAAATCAATATCTTGCCATTCTAATCCCATTAATTCGCCTAAACGAACACCAGTAAATATTGTAAGAATGATTGCAACTTTATATTTTATTTGATCTTCACCAAGTAAGGATAGATTGTGTAATAATATTTTACATTGCTCATCATCATAGTATCTTCTTTTTGGCTTTCTTGCTTTTGGTGGTTGAACACGTTCAGCAGGATTAGATATAATTAGTTGCCAATATACTGCTTTATGAAGCATTGCTCTTAATAATCTGTGATGTTCTAATATTGTTTTACCAGATAAGGGTTTTAATGTTTTCTTACCATTGTTCCCTTTTTTTCTAACTAACTGAGTATCTCTACTAAGTAAATCATAAAAATGCATGATGTCAGTTGGTTTGATTTTGTTAATATAGAAATGTCCAAAGTAGGGTAGAAGCCTTGTTTCTAATATTCTACAATATCTCTTGTATGTTGATGGTGCTAGTTCTTTTGATGCATAGTCTCTTTTCCATATTTCTGTGAATTCAGAGAATTTTAAGGATTTGCCTTCTACAAACATTCCGTTTTGAACATCAGCAACGAATTTTGCTAGTTCTATTTCGGCTTCTTTTTTGGTTCCGTGTATTGTTTTTGTTTTCTTTATAGGTTTTCCTTGCAAGTCGTATCCTGCAAGACATACTAGTCTGTAACTATTTTTTCCTCTTTTTTCAATACTCCCAGCCATTACCTTTTTCACCTCCTTTCAGGCATAACTATGGGTGGGAGAGGATAAATTATATCAGATTATTGCTATCGTAATAAAAATCTTTAAAAGATATATAATTGTGTCTAGAAATATCTAAACCAAGTAACTTATAGATATTCAATAAAATAATATCTTGTATGAAATATGAATACCAAAATTGTTGGTCATATGTTAAAGGTTTAGATTTTTGCTTTGTCTTATAATGAATATAGTGAATTCTGGCAGATTTTATATTTTCAGAAATTTTATTGATTTCACTATATGTAAAGTTATATATTTCATTAACATTAGTTATTAGGGATTTTACCATATCAATATAAAAAGGATCATCACAGTTTGCTTTTTTTATCTTACTTAATGATAAAGCAGCGTCAAAGTTATAATTTCTAGAATAATATTCTAACATAGTTGTAGCGTTGATGAATCTGGTTAAATTAGGTACTTTATATTGAGTTACATTATAGTATAACTCAAGTAATGGATATAATTGATTATATTGTTTTATAAAGTTATTATAAATTACTTCTATATTATTTATATTTTCTATTTTTAAGCATCTATGAGAAAGCATTTCTTCTAAATCAGCATTTTCTAAAAATTCATCATTATTATTGCAATCAAATAATTCTACGGCATTGTCGTTTATATAGATTAATTGTTTTTTTACATATATAGGCTGCTTTAGTATAATCATCAGAAAATTTCTAAGCATGTATATGTTTTCAAGTGCTTTATTTATGTTTATAGGTCTAAAATGATTAAATTCTACTTGTGACATTCTATTTACCGATAGAGAATGCCTATTTTCTTCCATACTACAATAAAACAAAATATTCATGAAATAAGAAGAAGTATTTATTTTATAATTATGAGTATTTGAATCATAATCAATAGTTTTCAAATCAGACATTAGAGATTTTCCTTCAGAAAGTAAATCTAAATTCTTATAAAAAGCGGAATATTTTGTTATTTTACTTAATGAAGTTTTAGATAAATTTTTGTCAAGTATTAATCTATCAATAATGAAGTTTGCGGTAGCATTTTCAATTGTATCTTTAGTACAATTCATACTGCTAGAAATTCCGATATTTATACAGTTTATGAAAAAGATTTTTTGATTATTAAATAAAAACTTTCCCAATATAATATCATAGTTTTTATCTAAGTTTCTCCATTCACTAATATTTTTAGTCATATTTATTTTTAATATTAGTCTATTGTTATTTACAGCTAAAATAGCATCATAAATTTTCTTTTTAATAGTTATTTTTATAGATAAATTATTAAAATCTTGCCATTTTCTAAATTCATAAGACATAGATATTACCTCCTATTTATTTTTATCCAACCATTTATCAAATTCATCATAAGTTTTTTGCCCATGTCTAATGTCATTCATGAATTGATTAGCTTCTTTCTTCCACTGTTCATAAGCTTCTCGAGAATATATATCAGGATGTCTACTTAATAGAGTAGCTTTTTTTGAATATATACTTCTATATTTTCCATAAGCAGGTTCCTTTGTTTCTTTTCTTTTTTGAGATAGTTGATTTCCAACATCTTTACAACTTTTATTTTGAGAATAAATGTTATCACAATAATATGTGTTTGATTTAGTTGTTGTAAAATATCTATGACAATTTTTACATTGTCTAATCATGACAGCATTATTCAATACAATATTATATAGAAAAATATAAAACATAGTATATATATTAGTAGTAATAATACCATAACCACTACAAATTTTTGAACCGTTTGCATCGAATTTTCTGATTTTTTCTATTAATTCTGTAGTATCTTTATGTTTTAAATATTCTAAATCTGTAGAAGGATAATAAAAATTAAATAGTCCTTTATGATAATAACTTTGCGAAAAGTCATCTAAATCTTTATGATTTTGTTCATAGAAAACATAAAATTTCTGCTTTAAAGTAAGAGATTCTAGAGCTTGACTATTATTATAACCATATAAAAAATCAACGAATTTTTTAAATAGGTTTTGAATTTGAACAATATTTTTTCTAGAATTTTCATAAACTTTTACGGCAAGTGAAATTATTAATTTTATATCTGTTAATTCGTCTATTTCTAAATTTTCTAAATCTTCTTCAGACAAACTATCTATAAACATTCCAAAATATTTTGTAAAAAATACAAAAAAATTGTTAAATTTACTAAAATCAAAATTTAAGAATTCTGCTAATGTTTCTCCACTATAATCAAGAATAGCATTTGAATCGATAACTAAATATCCTGATAAATTATCTATATCATCATCAGTAGTTAGGCATCTTAATGCATTAGGAGCTTTATAGTCTACATCAAAGCATTTAGCCTTATATTCTTTTGCAAGTTTTTTAATTTCATCATCAGAATTTAATTCAATTACTTTAGCTAAAAATTCATTATCAATTTCTTCATTGTGCTTTAATTTTTCTTGATCTTCTTTGCTATAGTTTTCAGATATATATTTCTCTGTATCATCTGCAGAATTTACTCTATCAGAAAAAGCAACAGGAATACGATATTTATTAGGTGTATATAAAATTGATTTTAGTTCTAATCCTAAAAGCTTACCATCTATAAGCGATGTAATTTTTATTTCTTTATTAAAGTCAGTTCTTTTCATTAATTTCTCCAATCTGACAATTTATTTTATTAAAGTCTTAAAAACTATTGTTTTCAAACTTTAATAAAATTCAAAAATAGTCTTTACATTGTTAACTATTGATATTATAATTCAATTGTTGACAAAGTCAATAGTTAAATTCAAAAAACAGGGGGGGATAACTATGGAATTACAAAAAGTACAAAGAGCGACACTAACAATGAAAGAAGCAGCAGAGTATTTAGGAATATCTTATTGGTTAATTAATCAATTAGTAAGAAGAAAACAAATACCATGCTCAAAAGTTGGTGGAAAATTTCTATTTAGAATTCAAGTATTAGACGAATATCTAAGTAGAAAAGAAAAAGAATCAATTAAATATTAATTGAAAGAAAGCGAGGAAAGGAGGCTATGTATGAAATACCGTGGTTTAAAACAGAAACTACAATATTTTCAAACAGGAAAATTCAAATAATTCTAAAACTTCCTGAAGGAGACACTTATTTTAGAGTGTGGATTCAATTAATTGC
>USOV01000039.1 GCA_900556455.1 uncultured Clostridium sp.
TGACTCCGACATTCCGTAGGTTCGAATCCTACCGCCCCAGCCAAAATAAAAATTTTCAAGGCAGGTTATAAAACCTGCCTTCTTTAATATATATTATTAGCAACAACCGTTATTATTATTTCCACAACAGCAGCATAATATTAATATTAGGATTATTATCCAGCAGCAGTCACCTCCGAATCCGAAACCGCCACCGCAACCTCTATTCTCTGGCATATATTTCACCTCCTTTTATGTACATAACTCTTACCTTTTACTTTATCCTTGGCAACCACAACCGCAGTCATCGTTTCCGCCACAGCAACAACAAAGTATTAATAAGATTATGATGATGAAACAACAGTTAGAATTATTTGATGAGCAATTTCTCATTAAAAAGACCTCCTTAACATTTTAATTTTTCATTCATCAGTATGTTATATATTATTCATTTTCAAAGAATAGTGTTACTAAAATTTGACAATAATGATAATAAGTAGTATAATAGTACAAGTGATGCTTATTTTAAGAATAAGCGAAATTGAGATTTGTATATTAATAAAAAATGATTCGGAAAATTTTATATTTTGTATAAAGCATACTATTTAGTTGCTTTAAAAAGTCCACCACATCTCGTTTGGGTTTATATATTTTTAAATCCAATTTTTTCGAGAGACCACTGTGGGCTGTTAAAAGTGCAATCATTGTTGCAACACCGTTAGCATGAAATGAGCGAGTTAGAATATATAAAGCCATTACGTGTGGCTAATTTAACACGTAATATATTTTATTAATATACAAAAGAGTAAATAAAGGAGATTTAGAAATGGAAGAAAATTTGACAGAGGAAAAATCAATTATAAAAAAAGAAAAACTAAAAAAAGACTATGTAAAAAGGAAAAGAATTACAAAGAAAAACACTGAAGAAACAATATTTAAAAAAGAAAAATTAAAAATAATACCTTTAGGTGGTATATTAGAAATAGGGAAAAACATCACAGTATTTGAATACAAAAATGATATTATAATTGTAGACTGTGGCTTAGGATTCCCTGAAGATGATATGTTAGGTGTAGACCTTGTAATACCAGATATATCATATCTAGAAAAGAACAAAGAAAAAATTAGAGGATTAGTTATTACTCATGGTCATGAAGACCATATTGGAGGTATTCCTTATCTTTTAAAACAAATTAATGTACCAATTTATACTACTAAATTTACAGCTGGTTTAATTGAGCATAAATTAGAAGAACATAAATTATTAAGAAGTACTAAACTTAAAGTTGTAAATCCAGGGCAAACAATATCTCTTGGTTCTATGAAAGTAGAATTTATAAGAATAACTCACAGTATACCAGATGCTTGTGCCATTGCAATTCACACTCCTGTTGGAACAGTAGTTCATACAGGTGACTTCAAAATAGACTATACTCCTATTGATGGAGAAATGGTTGATTTTGGTAGACTTGCAGCCATCGGAAATAAAGGTGTTTTAGCTCTTATGTCTGATAGTACTAATGCCGAAAGAAAAGGATATACAATGTCTGAAAGTACAGTTGGTGAGATTTTTGATAAATTATTCTTAAACTGTACAAAAAGAATTGTTGTTGCAACCTTCTCTTCAAATGTTCATAGGGTTCAACAAATTGTTAATTCTGCAGTTGCTAATAGAAGAAAAATTGCTATTTGTGGAAGAAGTATGGTAAATACTATAGAAACTGCTAAAAAATTTGGATATATAACAGCTCCAGATAATGTTTTTATAGATATAGATGAAATTAAATCTTATCCAGATGATAGATTAGTTATTATTACAACAGGTAGCCAAGGCGAAACAATGTCTGCTTTAACTAGAATGGCAAATGGTGACCACAAAAAAGTAGAAATTACTCCAAATGATTTAATAATAATTTCTGCTAATCCAATACCTGGTAATGAAAAATATGTTTCTAAAGTCGTTGATGATTTAATGAGTATTGGTGCAGAAGTTGTTTATAGTGCACTACAAGATGTCCACGTTTCTGGGCATGCTTGCCAAGAAGAGCAAAAATTAATGATATCACTAATAAGACCAAAATATTTTATTCCTGTTCATGGTGAATATAGACAATTGATTGCACATGCAGAAACAGCCAAAGAAATGGGAATATCACCTGAAAATATATTTATAACAAATAATGGTAGAGTTTTAGAGCTTAATGAATATGAAGCAAAATTTACATCTACTGTTACTTCTGGTAAAATTTTGGTAGACGGTTTAGGCGTTGGAGATGTTGGAAATATAGTTCTTAAAGATAGACAAAAACTTTCTCAAGATGGGCTTATAATTGTTGTTTTAACAATGGATGCAAATGGAATTGTCCTTGCTGGTCCAGATGTAATTACAAGAGGTTTTGTTTATGTAAGAGAATCTGAAAATTTAATTGAAGATATAAAAAGACTTTTAAGGAAAGAATTACAAAAATGCGAAGAAAAAGGAATTTCAGACTGGGCTTCAATTAAATCAATTTTAAGAGAATCGCTTCACGATTATATCTACAAAAAAACAAAAAGAGATCCAATGATATTACCAATTATCATGGAAGTATAATAAAAAAAATGGGGAATGTTTCCCCATTTTTTTACCCTGTTTTGCTCATTATGTCTTTTTTCATTTTGCTCATTATTTTTTTTTCTAGTCTTGATATGTAACTTTGTGATATTCCGAAGCATGTCTGCAACTTCTTTTTGTGTTTTTTCTTTTTCTCCATTGAATCCAAATCTTAATTCCATTATGTATTTTTCTCTTTTGTTTAATTTTTTTACTGCTGATTTTAGTAAGGTTTTATCTACTTCGTCTTCTATTCTTCTTGAAGTTATATCCGCTTCTGTTCCTAATATATCTGACAATAATAGTTCATTCCCATCTCCATCTTGGTTTAACGGTTCATCTATTGATACTTCTCCTTTTATTTTGCTGCTTTTTCTTAAATACATTAAAATTTCATTTTCTATACATCTTGATGCATATGTTGCAAGTTTTATGTTTTTGTTTGTATTAAATGTATTTATTGCCTTCATCAAACCTATTGTTCCAATAGATACTAAGTCTTCTATTCCAATTCCCGTATTCTCAAATTTTTTTGCAATATAAACTACTAATCTTAAATTGTGTTCTACTAAGGTTTGTCTTCCATTTATATCATTTCTAGATAATTGCTCTATTGCCTTTTCCTCTTCCTCTGGTGATAAAGGTTCTGGAAGGTTTTGACTTCCTGCAATATAGAAAATTTCATCTTCCTTGTTTCCAAATCCAAAATCTAATAACTTATTTTTTAAAATTTCTAAAATATTCATATATAATAACCTCCATTTTTTACAGGTGGGCACAGGGCTACACCTATGTATTTATAATATCTAGTCCTACTAAAGCATTGTATCTATTGTTTTTGCTTAGTTTTTTGTTATAAATTCCAACTATTACATTTTTATTTTCTAATATTTTCCCTTGATAATTAATATAAAAATCATCGGGTTTTATTCCTAAAAGTAAGCCATTTTCTGTTCCTAATGCTGAAAATGGTATTAGTCTAATTTTTGCCATATATTTATCTTCTATTTTCTCCCCATTTATTATATCTTGTGAATTTTCTAATATATCTACAGGAATAACATTTTTCAAAACATCTTTTTCCACAATGATAACAGGTTTACCTGTTATAGGTTCTTTCAAAAAGTTTCCTGTGTCTATTATTGCATTTATATCTACTTTTCCTTTTTCAAAAACTATACTTATATTACATAGCATATCTTTCTTTGATAATTTATTTTTTATGCTTTTAAAAGATATTATGATTATAAAAAATCCAATTAAACCACCAATTAAAATCATTTTCAACGGATAAATTCCAACAAGTGAGCCATTTTCAAATAATATATTTCCCGGGCTTATAAAGTATAGTAAAGCAAATGTTACTCCTCCAAAGGTAAATGATGTTAAGTAAAATATTAGCAGTTCTCTTAGGAATTCTTTTATTCCTTTGCTTCCAAATGATATGTATACTATAACTAGTGATAATATTATTTTTAAGATTATGTTGGAGTATATTTTCATATTTGATATGTAATATATACATGCATATATTGCCCCTATAATGCTTCCTAATAGTATTCTTAATATTTTTATTTCTTTTTTTAGTATTATTACAGTGGCATATATTATTATGCTATTCATGAAGACATTTTCTAAAAATATTAAATCTAAGTATATGGTCAAAAAATCACCTAATAAAATTATTGTTTTATAAATTGTATTTTGTAGAACCCTAAAATGTCCACCCAATCTCGTCGGGTTTTATATATTTTTGTATTGTTATTATAATACTTAATTTTAAAAAAACTTGTCTTTTTTTGAAGGCGAAAAAAAGAAATAATCTACTTTTGTAGATTATTTCTTTTCTATTTTTATATTTATTTATTTTTTTATACACATTATCTCTTATTTCTTAAAAAAGTTGGTATATCTAAGTCTCCACCATTGTCTTTATTATCTGCTGCTGTTGGGATTGAGTTTATTTTTTTGTTCCAAGTATTGCTTACTAGGTTATCTACTCCTATTCCTGTTTTTTTCTCTTCTTGTTCAAATCCTGTTGCTATAACTGTTATTACGATTTCATCTCCTAGACTTTCATCTGTTACTACACCAAAGATAATGTTTGCTTCTGGGTCTACACTTCTTTGTACAAGTTCTGCTGCTGTGTTTGCTTCTTGTAGTCCTAATTCGTTTCCACCAGTAATATTAATAATTACTCCTCTTGCACCTTCTATAGAAGTTTCTAGCAATGGACTTTGAATTGCTTGTTTTGCTGCATCTTCTGCTCTGTTTTCTCCACTTGCTCTACCTATACCCATATGAGCCATACCTGTATTTAGCATAACTGTTTTTACATCTGCAAAGTCTAAGTTTATTAATCCAGGAATTGAAATTAAGTCTGATATACCTTGAACTCCTTGTCTTAAAATATCGTCTGCCATTTTGAAGGCTTCTATTATAGATGTTCTTCTGTCAATTACTTGTAATAATTTATCATTTGGAATTACAACTAGTGTATCTACTTTATCTTTTAAATTTGTTATTCCTTTTTCTGCTTGTGTTAATCTTTTCTTTCCTTCAAAAGTAAATGGTTTTGTAACAACACCTATTGTTAATATTCCTAATTCTTTAGCTGTTGCTGCAACTATTGGAGCTGCACCTGTTCCTGTTCCTCCACCCATTCCGGCTGTTACGAACACCATATCTGCTCCTTTTAGTACTTCTGCTATTTCTGCTTTACTTTCTTCTGCTGCTTGTGCACCAATATCTGGGTTTGCCCCTGCTCCTAGTCCTCTTGTTAATTTCTCTCCTATTTGAATTTTTGTTGGTGCTTTTGATAGTTGAAGTGCTTGTCTATCTGTATTTACTGCTAAGAATTCAACTCCTCTTATTCCAGATTCAATCATCCTATTAATAGCATTGTTTCCTGCTCCACCTACTCCTATTACTTTTATTGTAGCTGTTCCATCCATCATATAATTGTTTTCTTCATTTTCTGTGTCCATCATAATGTCAATTCCTCCTTTAATTTTTATTTTTAATATTTTTCAAGCTTTTAAGTATAAAAGAATTCTTTAATTCTTTCCATTACGGTTTTGAAAAAGCTTTCATTTGTTTTTATATCTATACTGCTAGATACGCTTTTTGCAAATGGTCTTGATGAAATGTATCTAACTAGTGCATAGCTAGATCTGTATGAAGGTTTTATTGTGCTAATTAATCTTCCTGTTGATATTTTTACAGGAATATTTAAAATTATTTTTCCTGCGACATCACTCTTACTAATGGTTGTAATTCCTTGTCCAGTTAAAATGACATTATTAATATTTGCTTTTATACCTTCCTTAGTAACATCCTTGTTTATAAGTGAAAAAATCTCTGTTATTCTCGCTTCGATTACTTCTATTAGTTCTGAACTTTTTATTGTTTTAGTTCTTTCCTCACCTTTATATGTATTTAGCATTATATCTGTATCATTATCTATAAAAGACCTTAAGGCTAGTCCATATTGTTTTTTTAGTCTGTCTGCTTCCTCTTCAGATATGTTAAATACCATTGCAATGTCATTTGTTATTGTATCTCCTCCTAATGGAATTGTGTTTGTATAAATTATTGCATCTTCATTAAATACTCCCACATCTGTGTTTCCTGCGCCAATGTCTAATATCATTACATTATCTTTAAGTTCGTTTTTGTCTAAAATCAATTTTCGTTCTGCTAAAACATTTGGTATTATGCCATCTATTTCAATATTTACTTTTTTGAATATATTAGTTAGTTTTCTTACATATTCTTTATCTGCTAAAACAACTTGTCCTTTTACTGTAAAAGATGAACTAAGCATTCCAACTGGGTCTTCAACTATTCTGCCATTATCTAATGCAAATTCACTTACTACCATATCTATAACAACTTTATCCTCAGGTACGTCTATATCCTTTAGTTGTGTAATTGCTGAATTAACATCTTTACTTGATATTCCTGCGAATTTATCTTTAGGTTCTTTTACTATACTGTTTTGTACTATAGTAACATATTTTCCTAATATTGTTACATATGCTGAATTTATGTTTAAATTTGCTACTTGTTCTACCTCAGCAATTGTTTTTGCTATTGCAGAAGCAACCTCTTCTTCATCTGTGATCTTTGATTTTCTCATTCCAAAGCATTTGCATTCTGCTGTTGCAATAATCTCAACTTGGTTAAAATTATTCACTTCTCCTATAACTGTGCTTACTTTGGAGGTTCCAATATCAATACCTACAATAACATCACCGATAGCCAAATTTATTCCTCCGTTTTACATTTTTCTACTTGGCTATTATAATATTAAATTTTTAGAAAAAAGTCAATAGTTTAAGTTACATTTTCGTAATATTTTTGTAATATTTTTGTAATATTTTTTATATATTAAATGCTATTATTCCTAATACAAATCCCAAAATATTGCCAACAAAGCCCATTCTACCCTTGTATATTTTATTTGATTCTGGTATTAGCTCTCCTGAAACAATATATAACATTGCACCAGCAGCAAAAGCTAAACATATGCCTATCATTCCAGTTGAAATATTTCCTACTAATGCTCCAAAAAATGCACCAATTCCCGTAGTTACTCCTGATAAAAATGTATATCTTAAAGCTTTAGATTTAGACATTCCTCCAGATTTCATTGGAACAGACATAGATATTCCTTCTGGTTGATATAAAAATAGGCAGTTTTAGTTTTTATTTTTGACTAATCTAATATTTAATATTAAATTAGCCTTATATTTTTTCTTTTAAGTTATTTAATTGTTTAAAATTAAAATACAAATCTACTTGTTTATCTTGATGTATCTCTATTCTATTAATAATTACTTTCATAATTTCTGATGTAGGTTTATTTACACTTAGAAAATCCTGTACAACACTTTTTATTTTTTCTGTATCATCTTGTTTTGTTTCTTCTTTTTGCTGTTTAATTTCTATGTATTCGTTTTCTTTTTTCCCTATTTCGTTTCTAAATTTTTTCAATAATCTTTCATACATTTCTTCACTTATTTTATTGTTTAATTTGTCTATATACATTTGGTCAATGTTGTTATTTATCAATTTTATCTCGTTCTCTAATTTTTGAAGCATTTTTACATAGTCATATTTTGTCATTTTCTTTTTTACTTCTAATTCTATTTTTTCACTATCTATTTTTTTGAATAAATTTTTAATATAATCAATTACTGTTTCTTCTAAATTAGAATAACTAAAACCATGTGATGTGCAAAGTTTTAATTTTGAATTTCTTCGATAATTGTTACATACCATATAATAATTTTCATTCTTTTTTCCTCTTACTCCTATTTTATGTTTGCATTCATAACAAAAAAGTAA
>USOV01000040.1 GCA_900556455.1 uncultured Clostridium sp.
AGACACCTTTCCTTTTATATAAAAAAAGCAGCTAAGTAAAGCTGTTTTTGGCGCAGAAGGAGGGGTTCGAACCCTCGCGCCCCTTTCGAGACCTAATTGTTTAGCAAACAATCCCCTTCACCACTTGGGTACTTCTGCATATTTATGATAAAAATTAAAAGTGAAAATTATAAATATGCATCTTCTACATTTTATAACTCTTCACTATGTTTTTTGTTGGCGCAGAGGGTGGGATTCGAACCCACGGTACGCTACAAACGCACGCCAATTTTCAAGACTGGTGCCATAAACCAACTCGACCACCTCTGCATTATTTAGCATATTTGCTAACAACAGTATATATATTAGCACATTTCAGGCTTTCTTGTCAATAGAAAACTTAGGTTTTTTACAGATTTAAATTTTTTAATTTTACATAACATTACAGAATTGTAGTTTGTCAATTACCAGTCGCATTAGATACAATATATTTATTGTATCTAATGCTCTAAACAATAACAGTAAGTAACCCCGACGAGATTGGGCGGATGTCTTTATCATTTTAAAAAAACACCATACAAATCTCTTTTTATTTTACAATTTCCAAAAGCCTTGCTAATTCTTCAT
This sequence comes from uncultured Clostridium sp., assembly GCA_900556455.1. Lineage (GTDB taxonomy): Bacteria > Bacillota > Clostridia > TANB77 > CAG-508 > UMGS1933. The sequence goes on from USOV01000040.1 coordinate 607, forward strand.
TTGATGAATATTCTATTATTATTTTTCCAGATCTTGCACCTGCATTTATTTTTACTTTTGAACCGAAAAAACTTCTAAAAGAATCCTCTATATCTCTATATAGTGCATTATATCTTGTTTGTTTTGCTTTTTTGGCAGTTTTTTCTCCTTTTGTTTGTTTTGCAATTATTTGTTTTTCTGCTTCCCTTACACTGTCTCCACTTTCTATCATATATTTTGCAGTTTCATATTGTTTATCTGGATCTTCTATTCTAAGTAAAGCTCTGCAGTGACCTTCTGTTAAGTCCCCTGATTTAGCTAATTCTATTACTCTTTCATCCAAATTCAATACTCTTATAGTATTTGCAATTCCACTTCTACTTATTCCCAATTTATCTGATAATTGTTGTTGTGTTAATTCATACTTTTCTAACAATTCCTTCATTGCTACTGCTTTTTCAATTGGGTTTAAATCTTCTCTTTGGATATTTTCTATTAAAGCTATTTCTTTATTTGTTTGTTCTGTATAAGCTCTTACAATTGCTGGAATTTCACTTATACCAGCCTTTTTAGCTGCTCTCCATCTTCTTTCTCCAGCCACAATTTTATAGTGATCATCTTCCTTAGTTACAATTATTGGTTGTATTACACCATATTCTTTTATAGATTCTGCAAGTTCATCTATTTTTTCGCCATCAAATTGTTGTCTTGGTTGGTTTTTGTTTGGTTCTACATCTATTAATTTTAAACTTTGTATTACTTCTCCGTCTTGAATTTCTTCTTTTATAGGTTCTACATTATTAACTGAAAATAATGCATCTAATCCTTTTCCTAATCCTGTCATCTTTGCCATTTTCATTTCCCCCTATTCTAATTTTTCTTTGTTCTTATTACTTCACCAGCAAGTTTTTCATAACATCTTGCCCCTTTAGAAAGAGGTGCATATGTTGTTATAGGCATACCATAGCTTGGTGCTTCACTAAGTTTTACATTTCTTGGTATTACTGTTTTATATACATTATCTTTAAAGTATTTTTTTACTTCACTTATTACTTGATTTGATAGATTTGTTCTTGCATCATTCATTGTAAGAACAACACCTTCAATATATAACTCTTTATTTAGTTGTTGTTTTATTAAATTTACTGTGTTCATAAGTTGTCCAACACCTTCTAGTGCATAATACTCACATTGTATTGGTATTATTATTGAGTCTGCTGCAGTAAGAGCATTTATTGTAAGTAATCCTAATGATGGAGGGCAATCTATTAAAATATAATCAAATTTATCTTTTATTAAATCTAATTTTGCCTTTAGTTTATTTTCTCTTGCCATCATTGGTACTAACTCAACTTCTGCTCCTGCTAAATTAATGTTAGAAGGACAGACAAATAGTTTCTTTATACTACTTTCTACTATTGTCTCTTCTAATTCTGTTTCATTAATTATAACATCATAAATTGATTTTTCTTGTTTTTTGTTTACTCCAACTCCACTTGTTGCATTTCCTTGTGGGTCTTCATCTATCAATAATACTTTTTTGCCTTTTTTTGCTAGAGCTGCACTTAAATTAACTGTTGTGGTTGTTTTTCCAACTCCACCTTTTTGATTAACTACTGCTATTACTTTTGCCAATTTTATCCCTCCTAAATTTAACATATTAATAATATAAAATTTTTAATAATATGTCAATGAAAATGATAAATGTTTTTAAATTTTTTTACAAAAAAAATGTTTCACAGTTAAGTGTGAAACAAGCTTTTTTCTTGTCATTTAGCAAATATTTAAAGTGGGTTTTTCGTTGGTATTCCGGCTTTTCTTGGATATTGTCTACTCATTTTTTGTACTTTTTTTATTATAAAAATTGTTCTATTATTATCCGAATTTGGAAGATTAAATTTTTTTATTTCTTCTATTTTTCCTCCCAAAATTTCAATTGCTTTTCTTGAATTTTCTATTTCTTCGTCACAGTTACTACCTTTCATACAAATACATTTTCCTCCTACTTTTACAAAAGGTAACATGTATTCTAGCAAAACATTTAAAGGTGCAACTGCTCTAGATACTGCAACATCATATTTTTCTCTATATTTAAAATCTTGTCCAAAATCTTCTGCTCTTCCATGAATTGTTTTTACTTTATTTAAATTAATCTTTTCTATTACTTCATTTAGGAAATTAATTCTTTTATTTAGAGAATCTAATAATGTAATTTCTAGTGAGTTTTCAGCAATTTTTAAAGGAATACCTGGAAATCCTGCACCAGTTCCTACATCTATAATGTTATCGTTTTCATTAATATATTTTAATACTGTTAAAGAATCTATGAAATGCTTTAAAATAACCTCTTTAGGCTCTGTAATACCAGTTAAATTCATAACTTTATTCTTCTCAATTAACAAGTTCATAAAGTCATAAAAGTTTTTAATTTGACTATCATCAAGTTTTAAATTTAAAGCCATTAAATTAATATTCATTTCCTTTTTAAAAGAATCAAAGTCCATATTTTCCTCCTAAAAAATACTTAATTTATTTATTATTTTTTTGCTCCAAATAAATTAATAAAACTGATACATCTGCTGGAGATATTCCAGAGATTCTTGAAGCCTGCCCAATAGAATGTGGTCTAAATTTATCTAGTTTTTGCCTTGCTTCTAAGCTTATGCCCTTTAAGTTTAAATAATCTAAATCTTCTGGCAATAGTTTATTTTCAAGTTTTTTCATTTTTTCTACTTGAGTCATTTGAAGTTTAATATATCCCTCATATTTTGCTTTTATTTCAACTTCTTCTGCTTCTGCCTCATTTAAATTTGGCATATTACTATCTATTTGTTTTAAATCTTCATATTTTATTTCTGTTCTTTTCAATAATTCTATTTCTTTCACTCCTGTTGTTATTACAGATGAATTATGCTCTATTAAAAACTTATTTACTTGCTCTGTTGGTTTTATTACATTATTTCTTAATCTTTCTATTTCTGCCTCTATTCTATCCATTTTTTCTTCAAATTTTTTATATCTTTCATCTGATATTAATCCAACTTCATGACCTATTTTAGTTAATCTTTCATCTGCGTTGTCTTGTCTTAATAACAATCTATATTCTGCCCTAGATGTCATCATTCTATAAGGCTCATTTGTTCCTTTTGTAACAATATCATCTATTAAAACACCAATATATGAATCCCATCTGTGTAAAATTATTGGTTCTTTTCCTTGTAATTCTCTTGCTGCATTTATTCCTGCTATAATTCCTTGTGCTGCAGCTTCTTCATATCCTGATGTTCCATTTATTTGCCCTGCTAGGAACATTCCTTTAATATTTTTTAGTTCCAATGATAATTTTAATTGTTGTGGGTTAATTGCATCATATTCTATTGCATATGCAGGTCTTGTAAATTCTACATTTTCTAATCCAGGAATTGTTCTATACATCGCTATTTGCACATCTTCTGGAAGCGATGAACTCATTCCTTGAACATACATTTCATCTGTATCTAATCCCATTGGCTCAATAAAAATTTGGTGTCTTTCTTTATCAGCAAATCTTACAACCTTATCTTCTATTGATGGACAATATCTTGGACCTGTTCCCTCTATTTGTCCTGAATATAGAGGTGACCTATTTAAATTTTTTCTTATAATTTCATGAGTTTTAGCATTTGTATATGTTAAATAGCAAGGAACTTGCTGAATTTGTAAGTTTTTATTTTCAAATGAGAATGGAACTATTTTTTCGTCTCCTTCTTGTATTTCCATTTTAGAAAAGTCTATACTTTTTTTGTTAACCCTTGCTGGTGTTCCTGTTTTAAATCTTACTAACTCAATTCCTAAATCTTTTAGGCATTTTGATAATTTATTTGCAGGAAATACTCCATCTGGTCCACTTTCAAAATTCACTTCACCAATATATATTTTACCTTTTAAGTATGTTCCTGTAGCAATTACAACTGCTTTAACATTATAAATTGCTCCAATATTTGTTTCTATTCCAACTACTTGTCCATTTTCAACTTTTATATCAACTATTTCTGCTTGTTTTATATATAAGTTTTCTTGTTGTTCAAGAGTATGTTTCATTTCTCTTTGATATTTTTTTCTGTCTGCTTGTGCTCTTAATGAATATACTGCAGGTCCTTTTGATTTATTTAACATTTTAGATTGTATAAAAGTTTTATCAATATTTTTTCCCATTTCTCCGCCAAGGCTATCTATTTCCCTTACTAAATGCCCTTTTGATGTTCCTCCAATATTGGGATTACATGGCATATTTGCCACATTTTCCAAAGTTATAGAAAACAATAATGTTTTTTTACCCATTCTTGCTGCTGCAAGAGCTGCTTCACAACCAGCATGTCCTGCTCCGATAACTGCTATATCATAATTTCCAGCATTATATTTCATATTTTATCTCATTTCCTTCCCATTTTTAAACTGTTATTTTCCTAAACAGAATTTAGAAAAAATTTCTTTTATAATATCTTCTGAAACACTTTCTCCTGTTATTTTTCCTAAATTTTCTAATATTTCTTTTATATTTATTGCAATTATATCTACAGGCAAATTAGATTTTAAAGCAATAATTGATTGTTTCGCGTTTTGTTTTGCACAATCTATTAACTCTTTGTGTCTAATATTTGTAATTACATTTCCATTATCTAAATCAATTTCATTTATATTAAACATTTGTGTTAATTTTTCATAAATTTGTTCAATTCCTTTTTTTTCTAATACTGATATTTTTAAAATATCTTTGCCTAAATTACTTAATTCCGTAATAGTTTCTGCATTTTCATTTAAATCTATTTTATTTAAAATAATAATGGTCTTTTTATTTTTAATAAAATTTATTATCTCAAAGTCTTCTTTATTTAATGGCTTAGAAACATCAAAAATAGCTAAAATAATATCACTATTTTGTGCTGCTTTCTTAGATTTTTCTATTCCTATTCTCTCTATTTTATCTTCAGACTCTCTAATTCCCGCTGTATCAATTATTTTAAAAGGTATTCCTGAGATAGAAATTTGTTCTTCAATTGTATCTCTTGTTGTCCCTTCAATATCTGTAACAATTGCTCTTTCTTCTTTTAAAAACTCATTCAACAAAGATGACTTTCCAGCATTTGGCCTTCCTATTATTGCTAACTTTATTCCGTCTTTTATTATTTTTCCATTTTCAAAAGAATTTGAAAGCTTTTCTAGGTGATTTTGAATGTCTTCTAATATTTTTATAGCATTAGAATATGTTACTTCTTCTACATCATATTCAGGATAATCTATTGAAACTTCAATATCTACCATTAAATCCATTACTTTTTTCCTTATATTTGAAATTTCAGAAGATAAATACCCTTCTAATTGTTTTTCTGATGCTTCTACTTCTTTATTTGTTTTTGCATTTATTATATCTATTACTGATTCTGCTTGTGCTAAATCTATTCTTCCATTTAAAAATGCTCTTTTTGTAAATTCTCCTGGTTCTGCAAGAGTTGCACCATTTTTTAAGCATATTTCTAGTATTCTTCTAACAATTAATATTCCGCCATGTGAATTTATTTCACACATATCCTCTGCTGTATAACTTTTAGGTGCTTTAAAATACGATACTAGTACTTCATCTATTGTTTTGCCTTCATCTACAATATGTCCGTATTTTATTGAATTTCCTTTTATTTCTTCTATTTTTTGTTTGTTTTTAGGAATAAATATTTTTTCTATTATTTCAAATGTTTTTTCTCCACTTAGTCTTATTATTCCTATTCCTCCAATTGCTGGAGCTGTTGATATTGCTACAATAGTAGACATTTTTACCTCCCAAAAAATTAGGCAGATATAGAAAATATCTGCCTATGCTTTATTTATTTAAAGTAATTACTACTCTTCTATGTGGTTCTTCACCTTTACTAAATGTTTTTACTTTATCGTTTTCTTGTAATTTAGTATGAATTATTTTTCTTTCATATGCTGTCATCGGCTCTAAAGAAATTGCTTTTCCTGTTCTTATTACTGTTTTTGATATTTTTTCTGCTAATTCTTCTAATGTTTTTATTCTTTTTTCTTTATAACCTGCTACATCTACAAATACATTTATTTTTGAAGAACTCTTTTTATTTGCAATTGCTGATATAATGACTTGCATAGCATTTATATTTTCGCCTCTATAACCTATTAAATGATTTATTTTTTCTCCATTTATATTAACTAAAATATTGAAATTTTCTATTTTTACTTCGTAATTGTATCCTTCTTTTAAAAATTCTTTTAAAAATAATTCTACATCATTTTTTGCTATTTCAATTTCTTCAATATTTTTATTTGAATTTCTTTTTTCTTTAATAGGTTCTTTTGGCAAAGTTTCTTCTTTTTTAGCTACACCTTCTTTAACTGTTAATTCAACTTTAACAACTCTTGGAGCAAGTATACTATAAAAACTTCTTTTTTTATCTTCCTCTAAAACTTTTATATCTACCATTTCTTTTGAAACTTTTAATTGTTTTAAACCTTTTTCAATAGCCTCGTTTGTTGTCTTTCCTTCTGCAACTATACTTTTAAGCATTTTCCTCTTCCTCCTTAGGAACTATAAATTTATCAATTACAATTCTTTCAATTATCATTAAAATATTATTTACTAACCAATATAAAGCAAGTCCTAAAGGTGCAATTAATGAAACAGAAACTGCTAAAATTGGCATCATCCAAGTCATGCTCTTATTCATTTGATCTGTCATATCTGGTTCAGCATCCTTGTTTTCTTCTTTTTTCTCAGTATTCTTTGTTTGAGCTGTAGTTATTTTTATTGATATACATGAAGAAACTATATATAATAATGGAATAATAAATACTTTCCAATCTTTATAATTATCTTTAGGTATAGAACTTAAATCTAATCCTAAGAAATTCATATTAATATATAAATCTTCATCTATATTTATTTTTTCTTTCTCTATAATTTCTGTTTCAGTATTATTATTTTCATTTTCAACTGTTTCTGTAACTGTGTTATCCACATTTTCAACATTTTCTGTGTTATTTACTTCTGGATTATTTATTTTTTTATTAATATATTTTACTATACTTATTTCTGGATATGTT
>USOV01000041.1 GCA_900556455.1 uncultured Clostridium sp.
TTAGATATTATAAAATCTAGCATTTTTACTAAAATATTATATTCCTATTATTCCTTCATAATAGCAGTCTTCTATTGTTCCCTCATTAGTTCCCGCTATTGCTCCAGTGTTGCTTTTTCCTTTTATATATCCATTTGTCATTTTTAAATTTCTTACTGTTCCTTTTAGTGTTCCAAATAATCCCTGGTTTGATTCTGTTGGTTTATTTATATATATTCCACTTATTTTATGCCCTAATCCATCTAGTATTCCTGTAAATTTGTCTGTAATTGGTACCCATTCTTTTCCTGAGGTTACTGTCCAAGTTTTTGTGGTTTCATCATAATATCCGCCTAAGTCTAAATCGTTTTGTAATATATATTTTGCATTTGGTGCAAAAGTATATATTTTGCCGTATATTGTTATTTGTTCTCCTGAACCTATTTTTTCTAGCTGTTCTCTTGTGTATATTGGTATTACGTCTGTGTTTGTAAAATAGCTAGCATACATATCTTCTGCATCTCCTATATTATTATACTTTTCAGCTATTTGTTTTGTTGTTTCTGCCGAGGTTTGAGCTTTGTTTGCTGTGATTATATACATATTCATTAGCAATGTTGTTAGCAATAGCATTGCTACTATTACTATTAATGTAATTGCACCTTTTTCTGATTTTGGGTTTATTTTCATTAGTTTGCCTCCTTGTTTTTTAGATGGTTTTATTTTGTAACCATTTTATCCTTTCTTGATGTAATTTTTGTCCAAATTCTTTTCCTGGTTTTATGTTGTATTTTTTCTTAATATATTCTCCGTCTATTTCTTGTAACATTTTTTTCCCTATGTTAGCGAAGTTATATTCTTCGTTTTCTATGTTTTTTTCTTCATGCCTTGCCCTATCTGAGTATACTACTTTTTGTAATCCTTCTAATCCCAATTTACTTTTTCCTACTCTTTCAATGAAGGATACTTGTTTTGGGATTGTCATTTTATAGAATATTCCGCCTTTCATGTGTTCTTTTATTGCAGTCATTCCATATTCTTTCCATTCTTTTGGTAATCCTAGTCTACTCGAAAGTTCTCGTAATGGTTCAATACCTCTTTTTTCATGTCCATAGTGATGTGGATACATTTCTTTGGGTGTTCTTCCTTTTCCTAGGTCGTGTACTAAGCTTGCAAATCTTATTTTTTCGTCTTTTGTAATTTTGGCTGAGTTATCTAATGTTATCATTGTGTGATTATAGCTATCTCCCTCTGGATGATATTTTTCCGGTTGTAAAGCCCCTATTAAATCATATATTTCTTTAAAGTGTATATCCAATACATTTGCTTTTTTTATAACTTCAAAAAATATTGATGGTCTGTTTGTTTTTAAAGCTTTTCTTAGTTCCTCAAAAACTCTTTCCTTAGATAAACTTAGTAATTCGTCTTTTAGAGAGTTCATCATTTTTAATGTATTTTCTTCTACTTCAAATTCTAATTCTGCTGCAAATCTTGCCACTCTATATACTCTCAATGGGTCTTCTGTAAAGGCTTTGCTTACTGCTCTTATTTTCTTTTCTTTTAAATCCTGTATTCCATTATAAGGGTCAATTATTTCTCCTGTTAATACATTTTGAGCTATGGCATTTACTGTTATATCTCTCCTTTTTAAGTCTTCCTCAATTGTTATGTTTTTACTTGTTTTTATTGTAAATTCTTTATGACCTATTCCTGTTTTTTCTTCTGTTCTTGCCATTGCAAATTCTTTGTTTTCTAATACAAATACTTCAAAAAATTTTCCTCTAAATTTTGCTTCTGGAAAAATTTTTATGAATTCCTCCTTAGTTATTCCGGTCACGCAATAGTCTTCATCTTTATTTTCTTTTCCTAATAATTTATCTCTTATTGCGCCTCCAACTATATATAATTTTCCTCCTGAGTTTTCAATTTTTTTAGCAATTTCTAATATTGTCATTATTCCTCCTATAGTCTAAACTTTTAAAGGCGGGTTTGGAACCCGCCTTTTGATAATAATTATTCTTCATTGTTTATATCTTTTATTAACTCTAGTTGTGATATTAGTAATGATTCCATTTTTGCTTTATATACATCAAATTGTCTTTTTAATTCTTCTAATTCTTTTTGTTTCATTGTAATTTGTAAGTTTAATTCATCAACTGATTGTTTTGCTTTTGTTTCTGCATCTTTTATTATTTGTTCTGCTTGTTTTTTTGCTACTGCTTGTATTTCATCTGCTGTTTTTTGTGCCATAACTAATGTACTTTGTAGTGTTGTTTCTATGTTTTTATATTGTCCTACATCATTGTTTAGTTCTTCTGCATTTGCTTTTAGTTCCGCATTTTCTTTGTATAATTTTTCATATGAAGCTGTAACTTCATCTAAGAAATCATCTACTTCATTTACGTTATATCCATTTACCATTTGTTTTGCAAATTTTTTATTTTCTATGTCTAATGGTGTTATCATAATATCGCTCCCTTTTTATTTTATTTAATTCATCAAATCTTACCTGAATTTATATATTTAATTTAGTTGGATTCTAAATAAAAGGACAGAAAGATTCTGCCCTTGGTTTTAGTTGTTTCTTAACCATGATACTGATACTTTATTTTTTAGTTCTTCTCTTGCCAAATCGCTTGCTATATCGTAGTTTATTGGTGCTACTAGGAATATTGCATTTGAAATCTTTTGCATATGTCCGTCTAATGCGTTTACTGCACCAGCAACAAAATCTATTATTCTTCTTGCAACATCTTTATTTACATATTCCAAGTTAATAATTACAGATTTTTTTTCTTTTAAGTATCCGCATATTTCTTCTGATTGCTCAAAAGATGTTGGTTGTGTTATAACCATTTTTACTTGTTGGGCTTGTGGCATAGGTACCACTTTGTTTCTCTTAAAAAATCCTCTTTCTTCTGTTTCTTCTTCATTTTCTGCATCTGATGTTTCATAATCATTTTCTTCATCATATTCTTCTTGTCCGTTTGTTTCTACTCCTAAAAAATCTAATACCTTATTTACAATTGCAACTGCCATTTTGAACCTCCTAAAATTTTCCTTCGTAATTTAACATTATATTAATATAAAGAATTTTTATTGTCAATAGTTTTTGTAATTGTCTTTGATTTTTCATCTTTTTGTAACATTTTTGTAACATTACTCTAACTGTGGGTCTACCATGATTTCATCATATAATTTTATTCCTCTTAGGTTATTTATTTCCTCTGTAGTATATCCAAGTTCAATTAATTCCTCTGTGCTATAATTAGCTATTAAGCAATAATTGTCGTTTTCCTTTTCGACTTTTACCAAAATTTTAGTAAAATCTACATTTTTCTTTATAAGCACATAGCTTTTACCATTTTCATATAATATCGCATTTTTTGGTACAATTAATCCAGAATATTTCCACCAAATCACATCTATTGATATTTTTCTATAATTTATTAATTTTTCTACTCCATCTATAATTTTAAAAATTATTAGTCTATCAGAGCCTTCTTCTTTTATTTTATAAACCTCTGCTTTTACCTCTTCTTGACTAGATAATCTTATTGTTAGCCCTTCCCCTTCTTTTGCATTTTTGACTTCTTCAGAGTTAAATGTTACTGCAATATAGCATTGAAAATTGTTTATTATTTTTGCTTTACTATTGCTTTTACCAACTATTTGTCCGGTTGTAAGGTTCAAAGATTTTAAATAGTCACTTGTTATATTATCTAAATTATTTATTGAAAGTTTTTCTTCTAGTCCATCTATTCTATAAGAAACCACACCACTTATGTTACTATTAACATATTGTGCTCCATCATTTAGTGTTGTTTCTAATGAATTTCTTTGTGAAATTAAACCATTTATGTATTCGCCTGCTGAACTTAAGCTTCCTGCAATCTTGGCTTTTTTTACAATATAATCAGATATATTGTTTTTGCATTCTATTATATCTTGCATATTGTTTTCATTTCTTAAAATTTCTACTTGTTTTTCTATTTGACTTTCTAACGCTTTTACATCACTTGGAAAGAGATCTGTTTGTCCAACAAGTGCCTCTTGTATTTGGTTGTTTAATTCATTTATTTGTTTTGTGATTTTCTCTTCATTAACATTATAGTATTTAAATACAGGTGCTCCTATGCCAACTCTTTCACCTTCATTTTTTATTGGTTTTATTTTTTCACCATTGTTTGTGCTTTGTAAGATTTGTTCTTCTCTAATCACATAGCCTACTTTACTTTCTTCTTTTGATATTGTACTTTCTTTTAGTATGAAAGTTTTGGTTGGTGAATTAACTAAAGAAATAAATGTATATAATATTCCTATAATAGCACATATTATAAATGTTAATATAAAAGCATCTCTTATTTGTTTTTTTAATTTATTGTTTTTTGTTTTTTTAGCCAAAACAATTCTCCTTTATAATATTTATATTATTTTGAATTAAATTCTGCCCATCTATCCAAATTGTTTCTTTGTTTTTTCTAAACCATGTTAATTGTCTTTTTGCATAATGTCTTGTTTCTTTTTTTATTTTTTCTATCATTTCTTCTTTAGTAATTTTGCCATCTATGTATTCTGTTACTTCTTTATATCCAAGGCCCTGCATTGCTGTTGGAAATTTTTTATATTTTTCTAGTATGTTTTTTACTTCTTCAATTAGTCCTTCACTTATCATCATGTCTACTCTTTTATTTATTCTATCATAAAGAATATTTCTTTCCATATCTATTGCGAATACATGATAATTGTATTTTACACCGTTTTTTCTAGACTCTTTTTCTTGCTCTGTTTTTGTTTTTCCTGTTTTATGGTAAATTTCTAATACCCTTATTATTCTTTTTTTATCATTTTTACTTATTTTTTCCATTGCAATTGGGTCAATCTTTACCGCTTCAGCATAAAGTTTTTCTAATCCTTCATTTTCTGCAATATTATTTAATTTTTCTCTGTATTTCTCATCAAATTTTTCTTCTTGAAATTCTATTCCATATATTAAGGCATCTATGTATAGCCCTGTTCCTCCTACAATTATTGGAATTTTACCTTTTGTCAAAATTTCTTCTATACATTTTTCTGCTGCTATTTTATATTCAGATACATTATACCTTTCTTCTGGAGATAAGAAATCTATCATGTAATGCTTTATTCCTGACATTTCTTTTGGTGTTACTTTTGCTGTTCCAATATTCATATCTTTATATATTTGCATTGAATCTGCTGATATTATTTCTCCATTTATTTGTTTTGCAAGCTCTATTGCAAGATTGCTTTTTCCGTGAGGCTGTTGGCCCTCCAATTACAATAACATCCTTCATACTATTTTCTATTGAACTTCCTCTCTATGTCATACTTACTCATTTTTATTGCTGTTGGTCTACCATGTGGGCATGTAAATGGGTTTGGTAATCTTAATAATTTATCCATTAATTCTTTTACCTCTGCTTGATCCAATACATGATTTGCTTTTACCGCAGCTTTACATGCTACTGTTGCAATAAATTTATCTTCTTTTTCTTGAATTGCCGTTATTGCCACCGTATTTACAGCATCTAATATTTCTAAGAATAATTCTTTAGTATCTAATTCCATACATACTGTTGGCACGCCTATTAATCTAATTGTGTTCTCTCCAAATTCTTCTATCATAAATCCTGCTTTTGTAAACATATCTATATTTTCTTTAACAATTGCTTTTTCTTTATGACTTAAATTGATTATATCTGGTAGTAAAAGAATTTGAGAATCCTTTTCTCCACCACTATAATAATTTCTTTTTATTTTTTCATACATTATTCTTTCATGGGCAGCATGTTGGTCTATAATGTACATTTCATTTTTCATTTCTATTATTATGTATGTAGAAAATACTGTTCCACAATATTTGTATTCTGGTAAAGATTCATATGTTTCTTCTTCCTCAAACATTGAAATATTTTCGAATTTTGGTACATCTTCTTTTTTAGGTTCTTCTATCACTTTTCCAAAAGTCTTACTATACATCTCGTTAAAATCCATATTTGTTGTATTTTCTTCAGAGTTTACACTAGGTATTTCTTTTGGTTGGTCTTGAGTTTTTACTTCTTCTACTTTTTCACTTACACTTTCATTGTTGTTTGGCTTAATTTCCTCATAATGTTCTTTAGTTTTTTTACTAAATATCTCTGCTAGCACATTTTCGTTTTCTTGTTTTATTTCTTCTGTATTATCTTTTTTCTTAAATATTGAGAATAGTCCTGCCTCTACAGGTTTTACTATTTGTTTTGGTTCTTCTTTTACCGTTTCTATAGCTTTGTTTTCGTCTACAACTACTGGTTTTTGTATTGTACTTACTATTGGTTTTGTTTCTTGAGCTGGGGTATCAGTATTTCTTACTAATTCTGCTTTTAGTAAGCTATCTCTAATTCCATGGTACACTGCTTTAAATACTTTCTGTTCCTCTTGAAATCTTATTTCTAATTTTGTTGGGTGAACATTTACATCTATTTTTATTGGTTCCATTTCCAAGTTTAAAATTAAAAATCCAAATTTTCCAATTGGAAGTAATCCTTTAAATGCTTGTTCTGCACCAGCAGTTAGTGTTTTATCTTTTACAAATCTTTTATTTACAAAAAATATTTGGTATGACTTATTTGACCTTGCAATTTCTGGTTTTCCAATAACTCCAGTTATTTTAATGTCATCATACTGATAATCCACAGGTAATAAACAATCCGATATTTCTTTTCCATATAAACTATATACTAGTGTATTTAAGTCTCCATTTCCTGTGGTTTGTATTATTACTTTATTTTCATTTTTCAATTTTATTGCTACATTTGGGTTCGCAAGTGCTATTCTTGTTACTGCATCTTCTATGTAACCGAAGCTCTGTATAATCTTTTTTTAGGAATTTATATCTTACTGGTGTGTTATAAAAAAGATTTGTTACTGTTATAGTTGTTCCTTTTTGTGCTCCTGTTTCTGTTTTTTCTAAAACATCTCCACCTTCTAATACTATTTTATGCCCTATCTCATCTTCTTCTGTTCTTGTTACTAGTTCTACATTTGAAATTGCCGCGATACTTGCTAATGCCTCGCCTCTAAACCCCATAGACTTTACCGTTTCTAGGTCTTTTGCTGTTTTTATTTTGCTAGTTGCATGTCTTTCGAAGGCAAATTCTAGGTCATCTTCTTTTATTCCAGAACCATTATCTGTTATTCTTATTTTTTTTATGCCTCCTTTTTGTACTTCTATATCTATTTTTGTTGCTCCTGCATCTATTGAGTTTTCTACCATTTCTTTAACTACAGATGCTGGTCTTTCTATAACTTCTCCTGCTGCTATTTGGTTTATTGTTAACTCATCTAATACTACAATTTTTCCCATCTATTTTCCTCCTAAATTCACGTTTAAATTATATCATTAAAAGTTTTTTTTTGATATAGTTTTTTAAAAAAATACATAAAAAAAATTACAAATAGCTAATAAACTGTTGATTTACAATTGATGTGAAATAAAAGTTACAAAATTAATATTTTGAATACTTTTCTATATCTATTGTATAAAAATAGCACTCCCTAGCGGGAGCACTATTTGACAATTATTGTGGGTCGCCGTGGGCGACGACCCCTACATCTTATTTTGCAATGTTTTCTTATAAACTACTTAACACATTTGCCACTACCGTGTGGCAAAAACTATTTTATCGC
>USOV01000042.1 GCA_900556455.1 uncultured Clostridium sp.
CAAATTGTCAATTTGTTTGCAATACTTTTTGACAATTTTTTGTATTTACACTTTTGCATTTAGGCATGAGAAATAAACTATAGCCTCCTCTCCTAATATCTTTTTTGTTTTTTTAATTCTTTTTGGATTTTTTTTAGAATTAATTATTCATGATTTAAAATTTGATTGATTAAAATCGTTTAGAAACAATATCACACCTTTATTAAAAGTGTATGTCTTTCTTATACCATATTTTTCCAGTCTTGTCTACTTCTTTTCATCGACATTTTTCGCCTTTTTTGTTCAGTAATTTTCTTGAAATGGTCACATAACCCCGCATCTAATCAGGATGTGGAAAAGATAACAGTTCTTAAATTTTATGATGTTATATTATTCTTTATTAGGGCAGACAGAAGAATCTTTCTATGCTTATTTATAATTTATATTTATAAAATAACATATGCCCAAATCTTCATACAATTATTAGAATTGTCCTATATATTTTAATAAACTATTAGCTGAAGTGTATTATTATTTAATGCTTTTAGTCTTCCACTTGTCTTATCTATTATAATATATGTTTTTTCGTCTTTCTTCCCTTCTTCTAAGAAATATCCCCAAACAAAATCTTTTGTATGTCTTAGCGTAATAAATTTAAATTTTTCATCTTTATATTTAAAAAAATCAATACATTCAAGCATCCCTTTATAATTATCTTCAGTAAAAACCGGTGCTAAGCTATCATTTTCAAAAAATTCTTCAGAATACATAAAGAACTTAATAGTAGAAGATTTGTCAACGTCTTTTTCTATCATAGAAAAAACTTCTTCTTTAGTCATATTTCCTAAATCAAATACATTCTCATTTTCCTTTTTAATATGAAAGTATATTGTATAAGATATTATTGCTACTAATCCTATTATTCCTAAAATAGTTAATATTTTTAAAAATTTATTCATTTATTTGCCTCCCATTTAATATGATTATTCAGCCTTTTTTTAATATAACTGTGTCATATCCGAAAATTTCACTTCATTTGTTCTTGATTGCTCATATTCATTTTTCTTTTCTTGTTGCTTCTTCATTTTAAGTTCTACAAAATATATTGTAATAAACATAACAGCGACAAACAATAGTTTTATTATTAATTTTATTTGAAGTTTGTCTAATTTCATATAAAATCATTTCCTTTCATCATCTATTATTCTTCTAATATATAAATTAGTATTAATTGTTTGTAATTTATAGGAACCAGTGGAAAAGTAATTACTTTTCCACCAGTTTCCCATCAGATTACTTGTAAAAGTATTCTACTGTACCTTCTATCCACTTGTCCGAATAATTCATGTTAACTAAGTTACCTATTACTGATTTACTTCCATCCCAATAAGTGTCAATTTGGTCATTAACTAGTGCTTTGCAGCTGACTCCCCACATTCCTGCATTAAATGCATAATAAATTTCAATTCTAACTTTGCTATGTTCTTCAAATGCTTTTTCAATGAGATACCATTGTTGCTCTGATTGTCCTGCCATTATAGTCGCAATAATACCTTCCACGTCTCCCATAGGTATTGCACCCAGAGGTGTACTTTTGAAAGCAGTATCAATCACGGCTTCTCTTCCAGCACCATCAATAGCTTCTTTAAGCTTACTCATTGCACTTTTGGGAGGATTATGCAATTGCAGCAATTTTTTCTGTAGATTTGCATCTGCCCAAATCACTGTAGACAGGTATACTACAGATTCGTCATATTGTACTGGATACCCAATATAGCCATTATTATAAACATTTACAGGTGTAAAATACTTTCGACGATTTTCAGTTGTATCCTTTGCAAGGGACCAACTTAAATTGCCATCTTCATTTTTACCCCAATCACGTGACCACATTGCTCCAATTATATGTTCTTCTACACTGATAATCACAAATTTTTCTGCTTGTGTATCATCTTCATGGTATTGAATAAGGTTATTACCATCATATGCTTCATTACCTGGTACATTTAGCATTTTCCCAGATTCCACATTTTTGATACAGCAAATTGCTGAATCTTTCCCATTACAATTGGTTTCTGTAAAGAAATACCATTTTGCGCAGTCTCCATCATGAGTTGTCCATTGTGCAGCTTCTGCCCAGTCATCATGAGAAGAATCTCGTATTTCAACGACCATTTCGCTTTCTCCATGAACACGAATTTGGTATTGAATATGCCCATCCTCGTCATGACTAATCGCTTTTAAATAAAAAATTTGGTTTTGGTTTCCTTCCTCGTAACGTTGAAGTTGGATGCGTGCTCCATCTACTTCATTACCATCCCGATCTATGCCTAAAAACATTCCAGACGAAGGATGATAAATTCGTACATGCATATTTTCAGGGAACCAAAAATAATTGCCTGGAAATGCATATACCTTAGGAATTAGCATTACTATAGTAGTTGACATTGTCACTACCAATGCTAACACTATGGATAAAATCCGTTTCACAGTACTTACCTCCTTAATTATTTTCCGTTGTAAAAGAACATATTAGATTGTTAAAATGCATAAATAGGTTACAGAGAATCACTCCTTTTTGCTTTTTACAAAGTCTAAATATAGACTCCATAATATTATCAAAGCCTTATATAAAGGTCTTTATTGTGTTATTATATAATATTTTCCCTTAAATGTAAAGTTTTACCAAAATTATTCTGCTCAATAAAATCAAATATATGTCGAATTATGTCGTTTTTTACAAGTCTTTCAAAATTTTATCCTTGTAAAAGTATATAAGTTCTGTAGGAGTTGGTACTCCTGTATTATAGTCAATTTTGGTTGTGTAATACATTTCTAAATCATCTGGTGAAGATTTTCTCCATGCATAGTTTATGGCTGTTTGCATTACTCTACTAATACTACTAGCAGATTTCTTATATGTGTTTGCTAAATGGTTAAACACAGTTTCTCCCTCACCATTATCCTCTTCTTTTATTAAATACATTATAGCAGTGTGGATGTACTCTCTTCCTTTTAGGTGTGAACTAATTCCTATTAAATTTAGTTCAGCATCTATTCTTTTAGAAATTTTGGCATCACATTCAGCTGGTGTTTCTACAGGTATTCCTAGATTTTTATTTTCACCATTAAATTTATGTAATGTTCTTCTAAGTGAAAGTAATGAAGAAATTATTAATTTCGGAGAATAGTCAATTTGCTTTTTATAAAATATTAAATCTGCTCCTTCTTCGTGAAGTTTATCGTATAAAATACTTGATGATGCATTTGTTGTAACTACTATTATTGGTTTAAATTCTGTCATAATCTTTTTAGCATTATCTATGAATTCTATTCCAGAGCCTTGTCCTTTGTGTAATTCTATATCTAACACAATTGCTTCTGGAAGGTATGTTTTTTTAAAGTATTCTAGTCCTTCATCACTAGAATTAGTAATTCCTATTATTCTTACATTTCCCATTGTTTCTACATATGATTTGAATTTTTCGCATTCAAATTCATCATCTTCAATTAATAATACAGTCATTGGTTTGTTTTCCATACTTTTCACTCTCTTTGTTTCTTATCTTTGTTAATAATATATCACATAACTTTACATATTTCTACATATTTTTACATACTTTTGACTGATTTTTAAGTTGTTTATGAGTTAAAATTAACTTATGAATTTAAAAGGAAATGGCTTTATATAAAAATAAAGAGGGCGTTACCCTCTTTGTTTTACTACTTCATACATTACAATTCCTGCTGATACTGATGCATTTAGTGAAGTTATTTTTCCTTTCATTGGTATTTTTACTAGAAAATCGCAATTTTCTTTTACAAGTCTACTCATTCCAAAGCCTTCGCTTCCTATTATTATTGCAATTGGTCCATCAAATTTTTCGTTGTAATAGTAATTTTTAGCATCCATATCTGTGCCACAAACCCAAATGTCATTATCTTTTAAATATTTTATTGTTTCGTTTAAATTATTTACTCTAGCAATTTTCATATGTTCAACTGCTCCAGCAGATACTTTATATACTGTGCTGTTTACTGTTGCTGCTCTTCTTTTAGGAATTATTATTCCGTGAACTCCCGCTGTTTCTGCAGTTCTAATAACTGAACCTAAATTGTGTGGATCTTCTATTCCATCTAATATTAATATAAAAGGTTTTTCCTGTTTTTTGTTTGCTTCTTCTAGTATGTCTTCAACCTCACAATAGTCAAAAGGAGGCACAATTGCAATTACTCCTTGATGATTATCTGACATTGCCATTTGGTTTAGTTTTGCTCTATCCACCTCAACTATTACAATTTTTCTTTCTTTTGCAATAGATATAATTTTATTTATTGAGCCATGTTTTTCTCCATTTGCTATAAATATTTTGTTTATATCTTTTCCTGTTTCTAATAATTCTAATACAGCATTACGTCCTTCTATTTGGTCCTGATATGCTTCTGTAAAATTCTTTTCTTTTTTATTCATCTATATACCCCCATAATTACTCATCATCTAATTTTAAAACAGCTAAAAAGGCTTCTTGTGGAACCTCCACATTACCTATTTGCCTCATTTTTTTCTTACCTTTCTTTTGCTTTTCTAGTAATTTTTTCTTTCTTGTTACGTCTCCACCATAGCATTTTGCAAGCACATCTTTTCTCATTGCTGATATTGTTTCTCTTGCAATTACTTTGCCTCCTACTACTGCTTGAATTGGCACTTCAAATAATTGCCTTGGTATAACTGTTTTTAATTTTTCTGCCATTTTCTTTCCTCTTGTATAAGCAGAGTCTTTATGAACTATAAATGATAATGCATCTACTGGTTCATTATGTATATGTATATCTAGTTTAACTAAATCTGCTTTTCTATATTTGCTAAATTCATAGTCAAATGAAGCATATCCTTTTGTTTTTGATTTTAATGTATCAAAAAAATCATATATTATTTCATTTAAAGGAAGTTCATAATAAAGTATTACTCTTGTTGCATCTATATATTTCATATCTAAATATGTACCTCTTCTGTTTTGACATATTTCCATAACATTTCCTACATATTCTTTTGGAAGTAATATCTCTGCATTTACTATTGGCTCTTCTATGTAGTCAATTTTCTGTACTGGTGGTAAGTCTATTGGATTGTATATATCTAGTACTTCGCCTGTTTGTTTATGTACCTTATATATAACTGATGGTGCAGTTGTAATTAGGTCTAAATCGAACTCTCTTTCCAATCTTTCTTGAACTATTTCTAAGTGTAATAATCCTAAAAATCCACATCTAAATCCAAAGCCTAATGCAATTGAAGTTTCTGGTTCATATTCAAGTGCTGCATCATTTAATTTTAATTTTTCTAATGCATCTTTTAGTTTTTCATAATCTCCACCATCTAGTGGATATAACCCACAATATACCATTGAATTTGCTTTCTTGTACCCTGGTAATGGTTCTTTTGCTGGATTATCTACTCTTGTTATTGTGTCTCCTACATGAAGGTCACTAACTGTTTTTATGCTTGCTACAATATAGCCAACTTCTCCTGCCTCTAATTTTTCAGATGGTGAATATCTTCCTGGTTCTAAATATCCAAGTTCTGTAATTACAAATTTTTTATTTGTAGCCATAAATAATATTTCATCACCAGTTTTCACTGTTCCTTCCACTACTCTTACATAGCTTACAGCTCCTTTATAATTATCATAACAAGAGTCAAATATTAAACATTTTAATGGTTTTTCTTTATCTCCTGTTGGCGCTGGAAAGTCTGTTACTATTCTT
Organism: uncultured Clostridium sp.; assembly: GCA_900556455.1. GTDB lineage: Bacteria > Bacillota > Clostridia > TANB77 > CAG-508 > UMGS1933. The sequence goes on from USOV01000042.1 coordinate 5,746, forward strand.
TCTAGAACTTCATCAATATTTAATCCAGATTTTGCAGATATGCATGGTGCATCTTGTGCAGGTATTCCAATTACATCTTCTATTTCCTTTTTTATTTCATCTGGTCTTGCGTTTGGTAAATCTACTTTATTTATTACTGGTAATATCTCTAAATTATTATCCAAAGCTAAATACACATTTGCAAGTGTTTGAGCCTCTACACCTTGGCTACTATCTACAACTAAAATAGCCCCTTCACATGCAGCTAAACTTCTTGATACTTCATAATTAAAGTCTACATGCCCTGGAGTATCTATTAAATTTAATATGTACTCATTACCATCTTTTGCTTTATAATTCATTCTAACTGCTTGTGCTTTTATTGTTATTCCTCTTTCACGTTCTAAGTCCATATTATCTAATACTTGACTTTCCATTTCTCTTTGGCTAAGTAGTCCTGTTTTTTCTATCAATCTATCTGCAAGTGTTGATTTTCCATGGTCTATATGTGCTATTATACTAAAGTTTCTTATATATTTTTGCTTGTCCAAAATTTTGCCTCCTAAATTATTTTACTCACAGTACTTTTTATATTGTGCTTTCAAGTGTTTTTTATTCATAACCGCATCAATTTCTTTTTCTGCGATTTCTTCTTTGATAACTGTTAAAAATTTTTCTTAACATTTTTCTCCTTGATAAACTGTTGTTAATGTGTTAACAATCACCATGAACACGAACTACAATCTATTTAAATATTATAATAATAAAAATATATATACATATTCTGATTAGCGCATTTGTAATTAAGTTGTCTGTTACAAATGGAATGCCTATTTTGTTTATCTTATCATATTCTTGAATAAGTTCGTTCATTTCTTGTTCTGTACACATTTTTTTCTTTTCCATATATTCTTTTGCTAAATATTTCGATTTTGTCATTGCATCTATTTCTAAAAAAGCTCTTACTGCAAATTGTATAAATGCTAGCAAACACAAAATAAATATTTGTAACATACTATTTTTTATTACATTACATATACTTAAAATTGTTATAACTATGAAATATAAAATAGAAAGATTTGAAAATATAAAGTTAAACATAAGTAGTCTTCTATCTTGAATAGAATGTATGCATTCATGTGCAATAGTCTGTATTCTTCCATAGTTGTCTTTTAAATCTGCAATTGATATTTTGTTTGTAACTGCTATGTATAAGCTGGTTTTAGTATCTTTTGCTTGTTCTATTTTTACATCTTTATTGTCTAGCATTTCTAACATTTCTTTTGCTATTTCAATATTTTCTGGGAATTTATCTGATATTTTTTTCATTTTTGTATTTTCTTCTAGTGCTTTAGCTTGTTTAAAATTAATT
>USOV01000043.1 GCA_900556455.1 uncultured Clostridium sp.
AAGATTTTTTCTTTTTCTTCATCACTTATAGTTAATTTTGATAAAACTTGATTAATATTTTTCTCTAGGTTTGCTTCTAAAATAGTTATAACATCTTTTTTAGCTTCTAATTCTTTTTTGATATAAGGAAGAATCATCATCGAAAAATGTATGCTACTAATATTAAATCCACATACTTTTTTTATTTTTAAATCCCCCATTATTCAAACCTCCCTAAGTACTTACTGGTAAATTTTACCATTTATTTTTCTGCTAGTCAATAAAAACCGTACTCTTTATTTCGACAATATTACGAAAATATTACAATAAAAAGACATTCTAATAAATTGTATTTTGTTTTAAAAAATTTTTTAAGTATATTTTTTACATTTTTGCTAATAATTAATTTAAGTGGAGGGTTTATGAAAAATTTTAAAAGATTTACAATCTTAATTTTTTTATTGCTTATGTATATATTAATTTCAGCAAGTGCATATACAAATGCTGTATGCTCAGATATTTCTGATTCTGTTTTTAGGTTGCATGTTATTGCCAATAGTAATTCAGCTGAAGATCAAAATTTAAAATATATAGTTCGTGACAATGTATTAGAATATATGAGTTCAATAACTTCTGGCGTAACTTCAAAAGAAGAAATAATAGAAATTATTTCTAATCATTTAGAAGAATTCAAGCAAATTGCACAAGATACTGTTTATGAGAAAGGCTTTAATTATGAAGTATCTCTTGAAATCGGTAATTTCGAATTTCCTACCAAAACTTATGGAGATGTAAGTTTTCCTGCTGGTTTCTATGATGCTTTGAAAATAAAAATAGGAAATGCTGATGGTCAAAATTGGTGGTGTGTAATGTTTCCTCCTCTATGTTTTATAGATGTTTCCTCTGGTATTGTTCCCGAAGAATCTAAAGAAATACTAGAATCTGAATTAAATGAAGAGGAATATTCCTTAATAACCGGAACTGAAAATGAAAATAAGATTAAATTTAAAATTGTAGAAGTATTGCAAAACTTTAAATTTAGTGGTATATTTATGTAAATGAATAGAGTGTATAGTTACACTCTATATTTTATGTTAATTTACTGGAGGCAATCATGGAAAAACTAGTAATAAATGGAGGAACACCCCTTAAGGGTTCAGTTGAAATAGTCGGAGCAAAGAATTCAGCAGTAGCACTTTTGCCAGCCACACTACTTATAAAAGGTATCTGTACTATAAATAATTTACCTAACATTTCAGATATAAAAATCTCATGTGAAATATTAGAAAACCTTGGATCAAAAATTAAGTGGAATAGTAAAAATAGTGTAACTATTGATAATACTAATATAACCTCTACAGTTGCCCCTATGGATTTAACAAGTAAATTTAGAGCCTCTTATTATCTAATAGGTGCTATGCTTGGTAGAAGTAAGCAGATAGAAGTTGGATTGCCTGGAGGATGCAATTTAGGACCTCGTCCAATTGACCAACATATAAAGGGGTTTGAAGCTTTAGGTGCAAAAGTAGATTTATTACAAGGAAAAGTTATTGCTAAAGCACAAAAATTGGTTGGTACAACTATTTATATGGATATTGTTTCTGTAGGTGCCACAATTAATGTTATGCTTGCAAGTGTTCTTGCAAAAGGTACAACTATTATAGAACATGCTGCCAAAGAACCACATGTTGTTGATGTTGCCAATTTTTTAAATTCAGCTGGTGCCAAAATTATAGGTGCTGGAACAGATACCATAAAAATAATTGGTGTTAAATCACTAAAAAGTAATATTACATATTCTGTTGTCCCAGACCAAATAGAAGCAGGCACATTCATGCTTGCGGCAATTGCAACTAAAGGAGACATTATTTTAAAGCATTGCATTCCAGAACATTTAGACTGTTTAACTTCTAAAATTTTGGAAATTGGTGGTAATGTAGAATATAATGATGATACAATCCATGTTTGGTATAATAAAAGGACTTCAAAAGCAACTATTACAACTTTACCATACCCAGGATTTCCTACAGATTTACAAGCCCAGATGGGAGTTGCTTTAGCACTTTCTGACGGAACAAGTATTATAAATGAAAGTATATGGGATTCGCGATTTCAATATACTGCTGAATTAAATAAAATGGGAGCAAAAGTTACAGTTCAAGGAAAATCTGCTATTTTTGAAGGTGTAAAAACTCTAAATGGTGCTACTGTGTTCTCATCTGATTTAAGAGCTGGAGCAGCATTAATTATTGCTGGAATTGCAGCTACTCGGAACAACTGAAGTCTATAACATTCATTATGTTGATAGAGGTTATGAAAATATAGAAGAAAAATTTAGAAAACTTGGTGCTAACATACAAAGAATTAAAGAATAAAGGATTGATTACAAATGCTAAAATGTTGTAGCTTATACAGTGGAAGCTCAGGAAATAGTTTTTTTATACAAAGTGAGAATAGTAATATTTTAATAGATGCAGGTGTGAGTTGTAAAAAAATAGAGACTGCTTTAAAAGACGATTTTGATTTAAGTTTAGCTGATATTGATGCTATTTTTGTTACTCATGAACATGTAGACCATACTAAAAGTTTAAATTTAATTTCATCAAAATATAATTTACCTGTTTTTGCAAGCAAAGGTACTTGGAATGCTCTTAAAGAAAAAACTCAAAAAATATCTACTGACAATAAAAAGATATTTGAAGTAGATAAAAGTTTTGAATTTAAAGATTTAAGAATATTCCCTTTTTCTACACATCACGATGCTGCTGAACCTTGTGGTTTTAATATTTATAATGGTAAGTCTAAAATAAGTATTGCAACAGATTTAGGTTTTATTGATGATAGGATTTTTAATAATTTAAAAGAAAGTTCTTTTTTAATGCTTGAATCTAATTATGAACCTAACATTTTAAAATTATCTTCTTATCCATATAAATTAAAACAAAGAATTGCAAGCAATACAGGACATTTATCAAATAATGATGCTAGTGAAACTATTTCAAAATTAGTAAATTTTGGTTTAAAAGATGTTCTTTTAATTCATTTAAGTAAAGAAAATAATGTTCCAGAAATTGCTTATGAAACTGTTGTTGAAAAATTAAAATGTACAAATTATTCTTTAGATAATATTAATTTAAATGTTGCTCCTCGTGATAATCCTAGTAAAATCTTTAATATACTTTAGAAAAAGAGAATGATGCCCTAATCATTCTCTTTTTTGAAACAAAAATTCTAAGAATAAAAGATCATTAGAAGCAAAAATTATATTTATGGGGGCTGTAGGGGCATAGAAATAAATTTTTTGCCATAAGTAGGGCTCTTATTTAAGGCAAATTTTTAAAGTGCCCCTACAAGATTAAAAACTATGTTAATTTTTCATAAATTGTACTTATTCCCACAAACTACAACTTATGTTTTACATTTTTTTACTTAATTTTTTGGATAATTTTTCTGACAGTAAAAATATTGAAAAAATAATAAGAAATAAATTTTGCTTTTATTTCTAAAATAAATATTTTTGCTAAATACTTAGCAAGAAAAAATACATTTTTAAAAAATTTTTTGAATAAATTTGTTCTGTAAAGATAATACTACAGTTTCCATATTTTGTCAATTATTTTTTTACGACAAAATCTGCCAAATTACGACAGATGTAAGAATTCCCATAAAATCTCCTATCAAAGCTGCCCAAAGTACAAACCTTGTTTTCTTTATTTTCACCATACTTGTATAAACTGCAATTGTATAAAATGTAGTTTCTGTTGACCCCATTATTGTTGCAATAATTAATCCTATTTTACTATCTACTCCATATGTTTTCATACTATCAGTGCCTATTGCAAGAGATGCACTTCCGAGAAATTGGCCTTAGTATTGCAAGTGGCATTATTTCTTTTGGAAATCCTAAAAGATTTGTAATTGGTGATATAACATTTATTACAAAATCTAATACCCCTGAAGCTCTAAGTGTTCCTATTGCTACAAATAAACCTACAAGTGTTGGAAGTATCTTTACTGCAATTTCTATACCTTCTTTTGCCCCTTCAAGGAAAATATCAAATATTGGTTTTTTCTCTAAAATTCCATAAAATAAAATTATAAAAAGAATTAATGGAATTGCTAAATTAGAAAAATAATTTATAATTTTCATTTTCTCTACCACTTTTTCATAAATATTTTTGCAGCAATAATTGCACTTGTTGCTGCAACTACTGTTGCAATCCAAATTGGAATTAACATCTCTGTTGGATTTTTAGCTCCTAATGTAGTTCTTATTGCAATTACTGTTGTAGGTATTAATTGTATTGATGCAGTATTTAGAACAATTAATATTGCCATTGAATTGGATAATTCATTCTTATTTTTATTTGTTTTTTGGAGGTTTTTCATAGCCTTTAATCCCAATGGAGTTGCAGCATTTCCTAATCCTAATAAATTTGCAATTATATTCATAGAAATTTCTTTATGAACTTCATCCTCTTCATCTATTTCCGGAAATAGTTTTCTTAATAATGGTTTTAATAATTTTATTAATTTATCAACCAAAGATGTTTCCATTGCTACCTTTATTATCCCACACCAAAGGCACATCGTCCCTACCAGAGTTAAACATAGTTGTATTGCACTTGATGTAGATTCAAAAATTGAATTATTTACCTCTGGAAGTTTACCTGCAAAAATTGCATAAACAAATGATATAATTAGAAATGCTGGCCAAATTTTATTTAACATTTTTCTCCTATAATTGTTTAAAATTTAAACTCCCTCAATTATTTTATGCTTTAACAAACATTACCAAAAAAAGGAAAAATTTTCTTGTTTTTATTGACCGTCCGTTTTTTTTATGTTATTATATTTTTACAAAAATTAATGTCGAATTTTGTAATTTTTTAGGAGGTAGTGTTATTGAAAGCAACCGGAATAATTAGAAGAGTGGATGAACTAGGAAGAGTAGTTATCCCAATTGAGCTAAGAAATAAATTCGGAATTACCGAAAAAGATCCTATGGAAATATATGTTGATGGTACATCAATTATACTAAAAAAATATGAACCAAATTGTATTTTCTGTAATAGTTCAAAAAATTTAATTGAATTTCAAGGAAAACAAGTTTGTAGTAAATGTGTTAAAAATTTAACTAATAAAAATACCAAATAAAAATAAACCTATGAAAGGTTTATTTTTATTTGATAAAATATTGATATATCTCATTTTTATTTTTATTTTTATCTTTTGCAATTTTTTTAATTATTTCCTTTTTTTCTAAGCCCTGTTTTTCATAATATTTATAATGTTCTTCTAAACTTAAATTTAGTAAAAAATCTTTTTCTTCACTATTTTCATTTGATTTTTCTACAATAATAACAAATTCCCCTTTAGGTTCTGTATATTTTTCTAATACTTGTGAAATTGTTCCTCTTATAAATTCCTCATGTATTTTAGTTATTTCTCTAGCTAAAACTATATTTCTATCTCCTAAAATTTCTTTTATATTTTCTAAAGTATTTATCAATTTATGTGGTGCTTCATAAAAAATTAGTGTACTATTTATTTTTTTTATTTTTTCTAATTTTTCTTTTTTTTCTTTTTTATTTACTGGTAAAAAACCTACAAAATGAAATTCTGTTGTGTCAAGTCCTGAAGAAATAATAGCATTAATTGCCGCACATGCTCCAGGTATTGGGACTATTTCTATATTGTTTTTTATTGCACATTTAACAATTTCTGCTCCGTGGATCCGAAATTCCGTGGTGTTCCTGCATCAGAAACAAGTGCAATATTTTGTCCGCTCTTTTAATTTTTCTATTAAAATATCTGATTTTGTTTTTTCTATTTGTTTATAATAACTAATTAATGTTTTTTTTATTTCAAAATGATTTAATAAATTTAATGTGTGTCTTGTATCCTCAGCAGCAATTAAATCTACTTCTTTTAATGTTTTTATTGCTCTTAATGTAATATCTTCTAAATTTCCAATTGGTGTTGCAACTAAATATAATTTTCCATTCATAATAATCTCCTCATTTTTTATTATAAATTTCTAAAACCTCATCTGTATATTCTCCATTATCTTTATATATAATCAAAGGTTTTTCTATTTTTAAAAATTTTCTTGAATTTTTTACAGCTTTAATTAAAATTAAATTTGCCTCTTTTCCAGCTTTGGGATAAATAAATCTAATAATTTTGGGTTCTATTTTATATTTTCTTAAAAGTTCACAAATATCAACTATTCTTTCTGGTCTATGCACCATATATAATGTTCCTTTATCCTTTAACATATTTTTACTTGCCAAAATAATATTTTCTAAATTACATTTTATTTCATGTCTTGCAATTATTTTTCCTTCATATTCATTTTTTAAGCCCGTATTATCTGCTTTATATGGTGGATTTGTTACAACTGCATCAAAACTTCCTTTTTCAAATAAATTATTTAAATTTTTTATATCCTCATTTATTATTTGTATTCTATTTTCTAAATTATTTAATTTAACACTTCTGTTTGCCATTTCTGCCATTTTTTCTTGTATTTCTATTCCAATTATTTTTGTGTTTACTGTTTTTCCAGATAATAAAATTGGCAAAATTCCTGTTCCTGTTCCTAAATCAATTATTTTAGAATTTTGTTTTATATCTTTTGCAAAATCAGATAATAATACTGCATCCATTCCAAAACAAAATTCTTTTTCATTTTGTATTATTTTTAAATTGTTAAATTCTAAATCATCTATTCTCTCATTTTCTTTTAATTTAATATTCATAATATCTCCGTACCAGATTTTTTATTCTTTGAATATTATATAATATATTTGATAGAATTTAAAGAAAAATAAGTAATAAATTGTAATTTGTCGAACTCTAAAACGTCCGCCCAATCTCGTCGGGGATTATATATTTTATTATTTCGCTGCCCCATCCTAGAAACTGTTATTCGCAAAGCTCATACAGTTTCTACGGCGGT
>USOV01000044.1 GCA_900556455.1 uncultured Clostridium sp.
GTGTGTTTTTCTTGTTTTCTGTTCATTTTCTTCCTCCTCATTCGTTTTTTATTTTATAATTTTTTCATTACTTCTGAACATCTGTGACATAGTGTTGGATTTTCTTTATCTTTTCCTACTTCTTCTGAATACATCCAACATCTTTCGCATTTCTCACCTGGTGCAACTTCTACTTTTATTCCTAATTTTATCTCATTTGCTCTTTCGTTTTTCTCTATTTCTAATGCAGATATTATAAATACTGTTTTTAATAATTCTTTGTTCTCTTTTAAGAAATCATATAAATCATTTTCTGCGTATAGTGTAACTTTAGCATTTAGAGAATGTCCTATGACTTTTTCTGCTCTTGCTTCTTCTAGTTTTTTTGCCACAAGCTCTTTTACTTCCACAATTTTTTTCCATTTTTCTCTTAGCTCATCATTTTCATATTTTGGATTCAATTCAGGATAATTTGTTAGCATTACGCTTTCTACATTTTCATTTTCTAGTTTTGGCATATACTTCCAAATTTCCTCTGCTGTGAAAGATGTCATAGGTGCAAGTAATTTTACTAATGTATCTAATATTATATACATTGTGGTTTGAGCTGCTCTTCTTTCTTTTGAATTTGCTAATGTACTGTATAATCTATCTTTTATAATGTCTAAATAGAAACTACTCATATCTGTTACACAAAATACATTTATTGCTTGATATGCTTCATGGAAATCATAATTATCATAACTATGAGTACATTTTCTTACTAGGTCATTTAATTTTAGTAATGCATATTTATCTATTTCTTCCAATTCTTCATATGCAACCATGTCTTTATTTGGGTCAAAATCTGATGTATTTCCTAAAATATATCTTGCTGTATTTCTTAATTTTCTATAAACTTCTGTTATTTGTTTTAATATATCTTTAGATAATCCAACATCTGATTGATAATCTGATGAAAGAACCCAAAGTCTTAGTATATCTGCTCCATATTCTTTTATAACTTCTTGTGGACTTATTCCATTTCCTAAGCTTTTTGACATTTTTCTGCCTTGTCCATCTACTGTCCATCCATGTGTTAGAACTTGTTTAAATGGTGCTATTCCATTTACTGCAACAGATGTAAGTAATGATGATTGGAACCAACCTCTATATTGGTCTGCTCCTTCTAAGTATAAATCTGCTGGATATGGTAGTCCTCTTTCTACTAAAACGCTTTGGTGTGTTGAACCAGAATCGAACCAAACGTCCATAATATCTGATTCTTTTTTAAATTCTGTATGTCCACATTCACATTTTGCATTTTCTGGCATTAATTCTTTTTCAGATAAATCCCACCATGCATTTGAACCTTTTTCTTTAAATAATTTTTTTATTTTTTCAATAGATTCTTCTGTTATATATTCTTTTCCGCATTTTTTACAATAGAAAATTGGAATTGGAACTCCCCATGTACGTTGTCTTGAAATGCACCAATCTGCTCTTTCAGAAATCATTGTTGTTATTCTTTCAGCTCCCCAACTTGGAATCCATTTTACTTTATTTGCCTCTTCAATTGCCTTATCTCTAAATTTATCTACTGAACAAAACCATTGCTCTGTTGCTCTGAATATTATTGGATTTTTGCATCTCCAACAATGAGGATAAGCATGGTTTATTTTTTGTTTATATAGTAAAAATTTATTTTCTTCTAGCCATTCTATTATCTTTTTGTTAGATTCATCATATCTTAATCCTGCAAAAATTCCCGCACCTTGTGTTTGGTATCCTTTTCCATCAACTGTTACAACTATTTCTAATCCATTTTTTAATCCACATAAATAGTCTTCTTTACCATAGCCTGGCGCTGTATGTACTGCACCAGTACCTGTTCCTAATTCAACTACTATTGTATCATCACTACCTAATACAACTCTTGAATCTCTGTCCAAAAATGGATGTTTACAAAGTATACCTTCTAGTTCTTTTCCTACAAATGTATTTAATATTTTATATTCTGTAGCTCCTATTTTTTGCATTACATCATCAACTAATTCTTTTGCCATTATTAATTTTTCATTTTCAACTTGAACTATTGAATATTCAAAATCTTCACCTATTGTTATACCAACATTACCAGGTAATGTCCATGGTGTAGTAGTCCAAATTACAAAGTATGTATTTTCAGTATCAAATAATCCTTTACTAACTCTTACTGGGAATTTAACATAAATAGACGTTGTATCTACATCTTGATATTCTATTTCTGCTTCTGCTAAGGCAGTTTCACAGTCTGTACACCAATATACAGGCTTTAGCCCTTTATACATATATCCTTTTTTGTACATATCCCAGAATACTCCAAGCTGTCTTGCTTCTGATTCCGGATTATATGTTATATAAGGGTGTTCCCAATCTCCTATTACCCCTAACCTTTTAAATCCTTCTGTTTGTTTATCTTTATATTTTCTTGTAAATTCTTTACATGTATCTCTAAATTGAGATACTGGTATTTTATCTCTATCTAATCCTAATTTTTCAATTGCCTTTTTTTCTGTAGGCATGCCGTGTGTGTCATAACCTGGTACATATGGAGTATAATAACCCTTCAAAGCTTTGTATCTTACTATAGTATCTTTTAATATTTTATTTAATGCATGGCCAATGTGGATCTCTCCATTTGCATATGGAGGTCCATCATGTAAAACAAAACTCTCATGACCTTCATTTTTCTTTAATATTTTTTCATATAAACCATTATCAAAAACCTCTTTTTGAATTTCTGGCTCTCTTTGTGGTAAATTTCCTCTCATAGGGAAATCTGTTTGTGGTAAATTTAATGTTTTACCATAATCTTTCTTTTCTTCGCACATGTTTTTGCCCCCTACTCTTCCTCTTTTTCAGATATTTTTTCTATACTTACAACCTTTCCTTCATTTGTTCTCATAAGTGTTACACCTTGTGTTGATCTTCCAAGTATACTTATTTCTGAAGCATTTATTCTAATTATTGTTCCAGTATCTGTTATAAGCATTACATCATCTGTATCATCTACTATTTTAATTCCTACTATTTCTCCTGTTTTTGGAGTCACTTTATATGTTATTACTCCTCTTCCAGCTCTTGTTTGTACTCTATATTCGTCAAGTTCTGTTCTTTTTCCAAATCCATTTTCCGTTATAGCAAGAAGTGTTTTTTTACTTCCTTCTACTATTGGTTCCATACCAATTACATAGTCTTCTTTATCAAGTTTTATTCCTATTACACCTTGTGAAACCCTACCTATTGGTCTTACATCCTTTTCTGTAAATGTAATGGCAATACCTTTCCTTGTAACTAAAACTACATTATCTTGTCCATCAGTTAATCTTACATCTATTAATTCATCATCATCTTTTAATGTAATTGATAATAAACCTGTTTTCTTTCCAGAAACATATTCGTTTAATGCTGTTTTCTTAATCATACCATTTCTTGTTGCAAATAATAGATATTTTCCTTCTGCAAAGTTTTGTATTGGTATTATTGTTGATATTTTTTCATCTGAATCTAATCTTAATAAGTTGACTATTGCTGTTCCCTTGGCTGTTCTTCCTGCCTCTGGTATTTCATATCCTCTTAATTTGTACATTTTTCCTTTATTACTAAAGAATAAAATTGTATCATGTGTTGATGCTGTAAATATTTCTTTAACAAAATCTTCTTCTCTTGTTGCAATTCCTGTAATTCCTTTTCCTCCACGTTTTTGACTTTTATATGTATCTATTGGCATCCTTTTTATATATCCAAAATGTGTTAAAGCAATTACTGTTTGTTCTTCTTTTATTAAATCTTCTACTTCAAATTCACCTTCAGCTGCAACTATTTTTGTTTTTCTCTCATCTCCATATTTTTCTTTTATTTCTAATAGTTCATCTTTTATTATTTTATATACTAAGGTTTCACTTGATAGAATTTCTTTATAATATGCAATTAATTTCATTAATTCGTTATACTCTTCTTCTATTTTTTCTCTTTGTAAACCTTGTAATGTTCTTAATCTCATATCTAATATTGCTTGTGCTTGAATTTCAGAAAGACCAAATCTTTCCATTAATTTTTCTTTGGCATCATCATAAGATGTTCTAATTATACGAATAACCTCATCAATATTGTCTATCGCAATTCTTAATCCCTCTAAAATATGAGCTCTTGCTTCTGCTTTATCTAACTCAAATTTTGTTCTCCTTAAAACTACTACTCTTCTATGTTCTATATAATTATCTAAGCATTCTCTTAATGTTAATATTTTTGGTTCTCCATCAACTAATGCAAGCATTATTATTCCAAAAGTATCTTGAATTTGAGTATTTTTATATAATAAATTTAATACAACTTGTGGATTTGCATCTCTTTTTAACTCTATAACAATTCTAACATCATGTTCTCTATCAGATTCATCTCTAATTGCAGAAATTCCTTCTATTCTTTTTTCCTTTACAAGCTCTGCAATATGTTCTATTAATTTTGCTTTATTTACTTGATATGGTAATGAAGAAACAATTATTCTTCTTTTACCGCCAGATATTTCTTCTATCTCTGCCTCTCCTCTTAGAGTTATTTTTCCTCTACCTGTTGTATATGCTTTTTTTATTTCTTCTCTTCCTAAAATTGTTGCTCCTGTAGGGAAATCTGGTCCTTTTATAATTTGCATTAATTGTTCATCTGTTACTTCATCTTCATCTATTATTTTTACAATTCCATCTATAAGTTCTGTTAAATTATGTGGGGGAATATTTGTTGCCATACCAACAGCAATACCTGATGAACCATTTAATAATAATGCTGGTATTTTTGCAGGTAATACAGTTGGTTCCTGTAATCTATCATCAAAGTTTGGCATAAAGTCTACTGTATTTTTTTCTATATCTGCAAGCATTAGTTGAGATATTTTCGACATTCTTGCTTCAGTATAACGGTAAGCAGCAGGTGGATCACCATCTATAGAGCCAAAGTTTCCATGTCCATCTACCATTGGATATCTTAATGAAAAAGTTTGTGCCATTCTAACTAAAGCATCATAAACAGAAGCATCTCCATGTGGATGATATCTTCCTAAAACGTCTCCAACTGTAGTAGCACATTTTCTATATGGCTTGTCTGGAGTAATCCCATCTTCATGCATTGTATATAAAATTCTTCTATGCACTGGCTTCATACCATCTCTTACATCTGGAAGAGCACGTGCAACAATAACACTCATTGCATAATCAATATATGCATCTTGCATCTCTTTTTCAATGTTTTTTTGTATAATAGTTTCTTCTTTCTTGTCCATTTTTTTCCTCTTTTCATTTTGTGTATTTTACCATGTAATTATATATTATTACACCAAATTTTGCAAGGAAAATAAAAGATTTTCTTACGGAAATTGTGTATTAATAAAAAACAGAAATAATAATTTCTATTACTTCTGTTTTTTTTGTAATTAATTAATTTCATTCAATTTTTGAATTTCTTCTTTTGATAATCCTGTTACTTTTAAAATCATCTCTATATTAATTTTTTGTTTTAGCATATTTTCCCTCCTCATAATTTTTATATGTTTTTTAATAAACTAACATTGTAGATAATTCTAATTCTTCTTCTGATAAATTAAAGTCACCACCATTATTTATAATTAGTTCATGTAAGTTTTCTACCTGCTCTACCCTATTTAGTACATCTTGTATTGGAATTATTTTTTCCATTTCATTTTTTATCCTAGTATATATTTTTTTCATGTTTGTAAGATCTTGTGCATTATAATAATTAGTCCATTTCTCAATATAACCATTTAGTTTTTCAATAGCTGTTACTTGATTTTTTAAACTATTATCTATATTATTTTCTATATTTTCTAATATTGTTTTTTTACTAGCTTTTATAAGTTTTGCTGTACTTGAATTAATTTTTTTATTTTTCTTTGCCCAGTCTATTACATTGTCCAATAATTTTGAAATACTATCTAATAAACCTCCACTTTTTATAACTGATTTTATTTGAGAGATACTTTCAAAATTTCCTGTAAAAATTCCTTCTATTGCTTTTCCCATATCAATTGCTTTATTAATTGTCGTTTGAATTCCTGATTTAAACCCATCATTTAATATGGAATCTTTTATTTCTATTATTTCGTCTTCTAACCAATCTGGCAAAACAGCTTTTATTCCAACATCAATTCCAGTATTTATAATCTTACCTAAAGTAGATTCTAAAAATTCCTCTTGTTTTTCCTTTAAATTATTTGAAATATCATTTCTCACTTCTGGACTTTTTAAATCATTAATTAACTCATTTATTTTTTTCATAAAAATCCCACCTTTTTAATTTATTTTTATTTTTTAAAAAATTAAATTTATTATTTCTATTATTTTATTTTTTTCTTTAATATTAAAA
>USOV01000045.1 GCA_900556455.1 uncultured Clostridium sp.
GCGACCAAACGTAGCGAAGCGAAGTGCGAATGGAGCAACCAACAGTTGGGAGACTCCGTCGACCAATTCATTTGGAGGTTGCGACACACAAGGTGTAAAAAAATAAACATATTGTATCTATGGCGAATTAGAACATGGAAGAAAATTACATTTTATTTTGGGGATATTGAAAAACCTAAGATTTTAATATAAAATAATATTAGGTGAATTATATGAAAAGGGAAGATATAATAAAAATAATAGAAAACTTAAAAAGCACATATCCAGAAGCCACATGCAGTTTGGATTTTAAAACTCCCTTTGAGCTTGGAATAGCAGTAATGTTATCTGCCCAATGCACAGACGAAAGAGTAAATAAAATAACACCATTGCTATTTGCAAAATATAAAAAAACAGAAGATTATATTAACACATCAATAGAAGAAATAGAAAAAATTATAAAACCATGTGGATTCTATAAAAACAAGGCAAAAAATGTCTTAGGTTATGCTAAAATGATTGTAGAAAAATATAATGGTAAAATGCCAGAAACAATGGAGGAATTAGTAAAACTTCCAGGAATAGGTAGAAAAAGTGCAAATGTAATAATGCTAGAGGCTTTTAACAATCCACAGGGAATTGCAGTAGATACACACGCAAAAAGAATCGCAAATAGAATAGGGCTATCAAAAGAAAAAGACCCCTTAAAAATAGAACAAGATTTAATAAAAAATATTCCAAAGGAATATTTTAAAGATGTAAACCATTTACTAGTATGGCATGGAAGAAACATATGTAATGCGAGAAAACCACAATGTGAAAAATGCCCAGTAAAAAATTATTGTGAATTTTATAAAAAACAAGTATAAAAAATGCCCCCAGGTCATTAGCTGACTTGGGGGACTTTTGCAGTGGATTAGGGATTTGCCCGAAGATAGGCTTGTGCCTCATCAACATCCATACCTTCGAGATGAAGAGCCAATTCTTTGACTTCTGTGTCTCCAGTGTACTTCATCACTTTGACGAGAGCCCAGACCTCATCATCGTAGGTGCAGGACATAAGGGCAGTCCGAAAATCTTTGATAGTTTTAAACATGTGGAATCCACCTTTCAAAAAATTTTGATACATTAATTGTAGCAAATTTCTGACGAAAAGTCAAATTATGTAAAATTTTTAATAAATAAAACTCAAATACATAAAAAATTCAAATTTTGGCAAAATATGATTATTATAAATCATTATTTCTAGGAGTGAATTTTTTGTGAGAAATACTAAATTTTTAAATATAAAAGGAATTGTTTTAGACAGAGAAAATCTAAAACAATTTATGGAAAAAACAGCAGCCAATTATGAAGTAAAAAAATACTCAAATGTAAATACTTATCCAATAGAAAGAATTGATGAAAACTATTTATTTATAGAAAAAACATATAATTTATTAAATGAACATATAAAGAAAAATATAGAAATCCACCCAGCGGGAGAATGGCTTTTAGATAATTTTTATGTAATAGAAGAAACAGTGAAAAAAATAAAAAAAGAAATGCCATTAAAAAAATATAAAGAACTTCCAGGAATTGCAAATGGAACATATGAAGGATTTGCAAGAATATACCTAATTGCATCAGAAATAGCTTCATATACAGATAATAAAATAGACGATGAAACCTTAAAAATAGCTTTACTTGCATACCAAAAGCAAAAAAACTTAAATATGGAGGAAATATGGAATCTTTGGATTTTCTTGGAAATAGCAATAATAGAAAATATACGTGCAGTATGTGAAAAAATAATGCAAGCACAAATCCAAAAATACAAAGTAGAAAATATTATAGAAAGATTAGTTGAAAAAAAAGAAGAAACTAGGTTTAAATCTCCAAAAATAAGTTTTAGATCAAATTATTTAAAAAATGAAATGAAATATCCATTTATAGAATATATGTCTTATAAATTAAAAAGATTTGGTAAAAAAGGAATTGCATATTTAAATATTTTAGAAGAAGAGGTTAAAAAAACAGGCATTACAATTCCAGAAGCAATAAAAAAAGAACACTTTGATATAGCAATGCAAAAAGTATTAATTGGGAACAGCATAACAAGTATAAAAGAAATCTCTAGAATTAATTTTTTAATGCTATTTGAAGAAATAAATGGAGTAGAAGAAATACTAAAAAAAGACCCAGCAAATGTTTATTCTAAAATGGATTATAGAACAAAAGCATATTACAGAGAAGCAATAAAAAAACTTGCAAATAAAACAAAAATTTCTGAAAATTATATTGCAAATAAAGTATTAGAACTTGCAAGAGAAAACTTAGAAGAAGAAAAGAAATCACATATTGGATATTATTTAATTGATGAAGGATATAATGAATTAATAAAAAGGCTAAATGCAAATCCTAAACTTATGCATAAAACAGATAAAGCAAAAGCAGCAACATATATTGGAGTAATTTATATATTAACCACAATATTTACAATAATTTGTGGATTATGCATCCATAAAAACACAAATTCAGTAATTTACAGTGTTATAATTTCAGTTTTAGCAATTATTCCAATCTCTGAAATTCTAATACAAATTATAAATTATATTTTAGTAAAAGCTGTTAGACCTAAATTAATTCCAAAACTAGATTTAAGTAACCGGAATTTCTGAGGAATGTTCATGCATAGTAGTTATACCAACAATAATAAACAGCAAGAAAAAAGTAGAAGAATTAGTGCATAAATTAGAGGTTTATTATTTAGCAAATAAATCGGAAAATTTATATTTTGCACTTTTAGGAGATTGCACATCATCTAAAAATGAAAAAGAAAGTTTTGATGAAGAAGTAATTGAAACCGGAATAAAAGAAACTAAAAGTTTAAATGAGAAATATGGTGATAAATTTTATTTTCTATATAGAAATAGAATTTGGAACCCTAGTGAAAAGTGCTATTTGGGATGGGAAAGAAAAAGAGGACTATTATGCCAATTTAATAAATTTTTGGTTACAGGAGAAAATGATTTTAATATAAATACTTTAGTAGAAAGTGATATTAGCAATAAAGTAAAATATGTTATAACATTAGACTCAGATACAAATTTAGTTCTAGACTCAGCCAGCCAATTAATAGGAAGTATGGCACATATTTTAAATAAGCCACAAATAAATAAAAGAAATATTGTAGAAAAGGGTCACGCCTTAATTCAACCAAGAGTGGGGGTGGACCTAGAATCTAGCAGACAGAGTTTATTTAGTAAAATATTTTCTGGTATGGGAGGAACAGACCTTTATGCAAATGCTATATCTGATGTATACCAAGACAATTTTGGAGAAGGAATATTTACAGGAAAAGGAATTTATGATGTAGAAGTTTTCCATAAGGTACTATCAAACGAAATCCCAGAAAACACTGTATTAAGCCATGATTTACTAGAAGGAAGCTATCTAAGAGCCGGTCTAGATACTAGCATTTTTTTATTAGATGGTTGCCCAGGAAAATATAATAGTTATATGCAAAGACTTCATAGGTGGATAAGAGGAGATTGGCAACTACTAGGTTGGCTTAAAAGTACAATTGTAACTAAAAATGGAGAAAAGAAACAAAACCCATTAAATACACTTTCAAAATTTAAAATTTTAGATAACTTAAGAAGAAGCCTAGTGCCAGTGCTTGCACTAATACTAATTGCTATAGGTTTAGCTTTCAAATCAAAAGTAAGTTTTGCCATTGGAATTATATCTGTAATTTTTCCAAGTATATTAGACCTTGGAAATTATATTGTGTTTAAAAAGAGTACACCAAACTCTTTATTTGTCGCACATAAGAGTATTACAAAAATTATAGGAGACTTAAATGCAAGTGTTTTAAGGGGACTGCTAGACTTTATGTTTCTGCCAGATAAAGCTTGCAAAATTATAAATGCAATAATAAAAAGTATATATAGACTAAAAATATCAAAACAAAATTTATTAGAATGGACTACATCAGAAGAAGTAGAAAAGCAAGCAAAAACAGATTTAGCATCATATTTCAAAAATATGAAAGCAAATGTACTTTTAGGAGTTATAGGAATTATAGCTGGACTATATTTTGCAAAAACTGTAACTTTAATTATAGGAGCAATTTGGCTAGCATCTCCAATTGTAGCTTGGTATATTAGTAAAAATAACACTGATGTACAAAGTTTAAATGAAAAAGATAAAAACTATTTAGTAGAAATAGGGCGTAAAACTTGGAAGTATTTTGAAGATAATATTAGTGAATATAATAACTTTTTGCCACCAGATAATTATCAAGAAAGTAGAAAACAAAAGGTGGCTAATAGAACTTCTCCAACAAATATTGGATTGGGACTTTTAGCAGTTGTGTCTGCCTATGATTTAGGCTATATTGACGAAAAGAAATGCATAGATTTAATAGAAAAAATGTTGTTTACAATAGAAAAACTTCCAAAATGGTGTGGGCATCTCTATAACTGGTATAATACAGTAACATTAGAGCCACTTATGCCACGTTATATATCAACAGTTGATAGTGGGAATTTTGTAGGATATTTATATACATTGAAAAGTTTTTTAAAGGATATTTCTAAAACAGAAAGAGTAGAAGTTCTAATTCAAATAATTGATAAATTAATTACAAGCACAAATTTCTTAGTTTTATATGACTATAAAAAAAGAATTTTTTCTATTGGATTTAATATAGAAGAAAACAAACTAACAGATTCTTATTATGACTTATTAGCATCAGAGGCAAGGCAAGCAAGTCTTGTTGCAATAGCAAAAAGAGATGTTCCATCTAAGCATTGGAATGCTTTAAGTAGAACACTTACAACTTTAAATGGATATAAAGGGCTAATATCATGGTCTGGAACAGCATTTGAATATTTAATGCCAAGTATAAATATTAAATCTTATGAAGGAAGTTTACTTGATGAATCTTGTAAGTTTATGATAATGAGCCAAAAGGAATATGCAAAAAAACTAGATGTACCTTGGGGAATTTCAGAAGCGGCATTTAACCTAAAAGACTTAAATAATAACTACCAATATAAAGCCTTTGGAATACCATGGCTAGGATTAAAAAGAGGATTAGATGAAGACGTAGTTATATCATCTTATTCAGTATTTTTAAGTTTAATATATGCTCAAAATGATAGCATAAAAAATATAAGAAGATTAGAAAATGAAGGTATGCTTGGAAAATATGGATTTTATGAATCTGTAGACTACACAAGTTCAAGACTAAAACCAAATGAAACTAAACAAATTGTAAAAACTTATATGGCACATCATCAAGGTTTGATACTGCTTTCAATAAACAATTGTGTAAATAACAAAATACTAATAAATAGATTTTATCAAAATCCAGAAATAGAGGCAATAGACATCTTACTTCAAGAAAGAATGCCTCCAAAAGCAATTGTTACAAAAGAGAAAAAGGAGAAAATAGAAAAATTAAAAACAAAAGATTATCAAAACTATAGTGAAAGAGTTTATACAAAAGTAAATAAGGATTTGCCAACTTCAGATGTTATTTCAAATGGAACTTATATGGTCTTAAGTTTAGGAGATGGGCAAGGATTTAGTAAATATAAAAATATACTTATCAATAAATTTAAAGAAACAGATGACTATAAACAAGGAAACTTTTTCTACATTAAAAATTTAAATAATAACCAAATTATAAGTGCAAATATTGAAAAAGATGATGAGGGAAAAGTAATTTTTGCACCAGACTGCATAAAAACAATAAAAACAGTTAGCAATATAGAAATAAAAACGAGTACTGTAATTGCTCCAGATGAACCAGTAGAAATAAGAAGGCTTGAAATAACAAATGAGGGAGATAAAACAGAAAATTTTGAGGTCATAAATTATTTTGAACCAGTATTATCAAGCAAAGAACAAGAGTATAGTCACCCAGCATTTAATAATTTGTTTGTGACTTACACCCAGCAAGAAACTGGAGAAATAATTGTAAAAAGGAAAAAAAGAGGCTTTAAGGAAAGAGATATATTTCTAGGAGTAAATTTATACACGGAAAACCAAACAATAGGAAATTTGGAATTTGAGATTAATAAGGAAAAATTTTTCGGGCAAGGTAATATATCTGGAGTTCCGGAAATGATATTAAAAAGTCAACCATTTACAAGCACTTTATCACAAGTTACAGAAAGCGTTTTAGCAACAAAAAGAATAATAAAATTAGAACCAAAAAAGAAAGCAATAGTGGATTTTGTTATATGTGTGTCCGAAAATAAAGATAATGTTACCAATATGTTAAATGAATACAAAAATACAAATGCAATTA
>USOV01000046.1 GCA_900556455.1 uncultured Clostridium sp.
GATACGTAGCAATTTTCTCATTCAATGAATTCTGGTAGTTACTATCAGGCAAAATAATCATGATTTTTACCTCCTCAATTGTTGTGTTAACCAAGGATTTGCATTGTAAAATTGTAAACTTTCTTCAAGTTTATCAATATAAGGAAATTCACGCCAGTTCCATGTTGATAAACCTAAACTATCTGCCAATACTTTTCGCAAAAATTGTGACGGCAACCCACTCTCATGAATAATTACATAATCTTTTCCATCAATGTCTCTATAATAAAGATATGTTTCATTAATACGACAGATTTTTGCCAAATTAGTAATATCAGGAATTTCCTGAATAGTAAATTTATACTTTTTTAGTGCAGTAAACAATGTTTGATTATTAGGAAAAATATGAAGATGCGCATGAACAATACTTTTTCCACTTTCATTATTAGGTAACAATGCTCCATGCTCAAACATCGAAGTACTACTGCCAAAATAGTGCTTATTTATCCACTTCTGCCAATCGATAATTAAATTTAATTCTTGCCATTCATTATTAGTAAGTTCGCCAAAACAATTAATATGCTTTCTAGGAACTATTAGCTGATAATTATCGACGAAACCACCAACAGTAGGAAAAATTAAAAAAGTCCTTGTTTCTGCAATAATCCGATTCTTTTCTATTACGTTATTACTTCTATTTAGAAACTCTTGGCAAAAAGGACACATATATTTCATGGATGCTCCCCTCTATCCATATCTTTCAAACATCATTACATCTCTAAAATCGAATAAAAGTCCTTCCCACTTTTTACTGTTGTGTAACTGTATCACTCCATTATGCTCTAACGCAATTATTCTACCTACTACAAAAAGAAATTTTCCAATTATATCATCACACTCATTTAAAATTTCATAATTCTTGGTACTGTTTATCTGATTGACAAACATATCAATTTGTATTTCTTGAGATAACATATTTTTTTGAATTTGGTTTAAGATATTGTAGAAACAATTAAATTCAGGTTGAATCAAATATTCTTTGTTCTCATCATCAACAGCTTTAATAATTAATTGATAGGTCTCTATCAATTGCCTTCTGATATCTTCAATACTTGTATTAATAACGAGATTTTTCATTTTATATGTAGTGCTTACAGTCCCCACAATTCCATTATCAATAATATTTTTTTCGATTTGCCTAGCAATTTTGCCTGTCGGTGTTCTTGCAATAAAAACAGAAAAAATAGCACCTTGCTCTAATAATCTATCATATTTTCTTACTTCTGAAGCAGTTCCAACCTTAACTTTGTCCTTTGAAAAATATGCTAAATAAACATAGTGAGAGGTATTACAATAATTTGTTACCTCATCGTCCTTTGCTGTGCAATTATTTCCGTGACATCTAACACAATTATAGAAATCAAATTTATGCATACACGAATAACACTGAATTTGCTTTCCCACAATTAACTTATTACATGGAAAATACTCTTGAGTCAACGGGTTAATCGTTCCACTACATATTCTTGCTTTCATCTTCTGAACATCGAAGTTATTTGGAATTCTAACATACTCATCTCTGTTACTAGTATAATCCTTTAAATGCATTATTGGCTGTTGCTTATCAACAATCCACTTTAACCCCATAAAGTATTTTTTCATAATGGTTTCTCTCCTTTTATTGAATAATCACTATAGAAATACATTCTATTTTATAAAAAATTTTCAATTACAGATATATTATATCATTTAGTTAACATAATTTCAATATTTGTTTCCAATTTTTACTGTCTTGAACATTATTAGTTGATATTTCAATTATTTTCATTAAGAATCTCTATTATTTCTTTTACAATAATTATATCATTTTTGGTCGTTTTTCCAATCTTCTAATACTGTTTTTTATTTGTTTCTTATTCGTAGCTCTCTACATCTTGAAACAAAATTTTACTGTAGTCATATTTCCATTTCATTTGAGAATACACATATAGTAAGGAGGAATTGTATATGAATGATAATGTCATTTACTACTACAATGAAAATGGGAAAAGTATTCAAGCATTAATACAGGAATGGTTGAATGAAAATATATCATTATGGAGTTATATCGAAAGCCAGAATAATGATACAACGTTAAAGACGCCGTAGATAATACTTAAATTCTACTGTAATGATAAATAATAGAAATGGAGGAATTTATGTATGAGTTAATAAACAGCTATGCTAACGATAAAATAAAAGCCGTACGGTTATCTAAGACTCTCTAAAGAAGATGAAAATAATCAGGAATCTGAAAGTATAATCCATCAAAAGATCATTATAGAAAAATATGCCGAAGAACATAACTACTTCATTTCTAATTTTTACTGTGATGATGGTTATACTGGAATAAATTTCAATCGTCCAGGTTTTGAGCAAATGTTAGAAGATATTGAAACAAAAAAAATCAATTTGATTATTACGAAAGATCTGTCAAGATTAGGAAGAAATTATATAGAAGTAGGTTATTATCTTGAAATTTATTTTCCACACAGAAAAGTAAGGTATATTGCTATCAATGATGGCATTGATACATTTTTAGATAATAGTAGTAATGATATGACACCTTTTAAAGCAGTCATGAATGATATGTATTCCAAAGATATTTCAAAAAAAGTAAGAAGTGCAATGATAGCAATTGCTAAAAAAGGTAAAAGTATCAAAGCATTTCCACCTTATGGATATCAAAAGCATCCTACAGAAAAAGGGCAATTAATTGTAGATGAAAATACTGCACCAGTAGTAAAAAAAATTTTTGAAATGTATTACAGTGGCATTTGCAAAACAGATATTGCAAGAGAACTCCAGCTACAAGATATTCCTACTCCACTTAAGTACAAAGAAACTACATGCTCTTACAAAAATCCAAATCAAAGAAAAGAATATATTTGGAATACCACATCTATTAGTAAAATTCTAAGAGATCAAATTTACATTGGAGATTTAGTACAACATAAATACGCAAAATTAAATTACAAAAATAAAAAAACAATTAACCTAAACAAAGAAGCATATATTATTGCTGAAAATTGTCATGAGCCAATTGTTTCAAAAGAACTTTTTTATAGTGTGCAGGAAATGCTTGATATGAAGTCAAATGAATATAACTATATAAAAGGAAGTATACCACATTTATTACGTGGTCTTGTTTTTTGTGGAAAATGCCATACACCAGTTACTTATACCAAAAATCACGGAAAAAATTTCTTTGCCATTTGTTCTACTTATAAAAAGTTTGGAAAAAGTTATTGTAATAATGTTTATTTAAGAGAAGATTACTTAATTGATACTGTTTTGAGCTGTTTAAAAGAAACTATTAAAAAGTACGTAAATCAAAATGATTTAAATATACCTCATTTCCCCCAAAAAGATAATTCAAAACAGATTATTTTTATTTATAGAAAACTAAAAGAAAGCGAAAAGTATTTAATTAGTATTTATAAAGATAAAGTAGATGAAAAAATTTCAGATGACTTGTTTCAAACAATATCTTCAAATATTGCAAAAGAAAAAAAACAATTAGAAAATAAACTTGCTACTTTGAACGCACCTTCAAATTCTAAACCAAATGATGAAAAAGAAATTAGAAAATTCATTCATCAAGCATTAACCCTTGAAAATAAAAAAAATTATAGAAATTTATTATTGAAATTAATAAATAAAATTGAAATTGATAACAAAAACGAACTAAAAATATATTATAATTTTAAAAATCCATGTGAGTTATAATTGCTTCCAAACAAAACGACTCCCATGGATTTTTAATCCATTTCCATTCACAATTACCAGCAGCGCTTTTTGGCGTAAGTGGTCCGTATTTTTCCTCATACTCTTCCGTCAATTCATCTGCATCATTAACTAAGTTCTGATACATACAAAGTGCATCTTCATCAAATGGATGCGTGTCTAAATATAACTGTAAATCATATAGTTTAAAATCAACTGCCATAATTTCATGCAAAAGTTCACATCTACTTTTATCCACGATCATCCACCTCCTCGCAAGTATTTGTCTGCTCCAAATACCTAATGATACATTGCGATTGATTTTTTGTGTATGGACTAACTAATTCTGGGAAAGTAGTTCCGTGATTTAGTGATTCCATAGGACAAAAAGTTTCATCTAGCTCTTGATATGGCACATAAGCATTTGCAAGCATCGGATTAACCGGCATAAATGGTGGCATCTCACAATTAGGACATTGACTCTTACAGTTGCAGCCACACGTACGCCTATTATATCTTGTTCTTCTGTACATATTTAATAACCTCCTATTAAAGTGTTATATTAAATAATATGCACTAAAATAAAAAAAGTGTCGAAAAAACGCACTTAAAGCTCATGTTAAATTTACTCTGAGAAAAAGGGACGGTGAGAAAAAGGGACGGAGGAAAATTCTCACTTTTAAGAAAAAGGGACGGACCTTCTAAATATTGAGGTCCGTCCCTTTTTTGAGAATTTTCCTCCGTCCCCTTTTCTCGCATTTTTTATTCTGAACTGTAATTTTTAATTAACTCTATCTTCAATAGAATTATATTTACTTTTAAATTATATGAAACAAATATTTAAGTACAACAACTACAACAACCCCTGGCACACCAAGAAGTCCAACTAATCCTGCAGTAAGCCAAGTAATAGGAACATCTAGTTGTAAAATATTTAGTATCCAAAGTGCAAACGCACCAGCAGCTATATTTATAAGAAATCCAAATACAGATTTAGTGCCCTTAAAAACAACCTTTACAAGTATTATAACAACTATAGCTGCAATAAAAAAAGATATTATCGAATCTATTGGCATTATTATCCAGCCCCCCTTTTTTTAATATATTAATATTATACACACGTTTTCCATAAAAGTAAATTACAATATTTTATTTAACTTTGAAAAATCTGTAATCATTTTTACCCCATCTATATTTATCGCAGGTTTATTATTAAGATTTACCCAAATTGCATTCATTCCAATATTTCTAGCTCCTGCAATATCCGTTCTAATTGTATCTCCAATCATTACGCATTCATCTGGCAAAGCATTCATAGCTTTCAAAACATTTTCAAATGCATTTTTATACGGTTTACTTCCGAATTTGTCAGATGTAAAAATATCTTTAAAATATTTCAAATAATCTATGTTCTTTAGCCTATTACATACTGCATCATAAAACCAGTTAGAGAAAATGTATAAATTATATTTAGAATGTAGATACTCAATAGTCTCTCTATCAACTAATACCTTGCTTATCCAATACTTCGCTATGGCATCATTAATTTCATCTATCAATTGCACAGGATAATTTTCGTTTAACTTTTGATTTATAAGCTTCAACATGTCTTCCTTAACATACAAATTATTTTTCTCATCAAGAGTATCTTCATAAAAATCAATAGCATTATACACATCTAAATACTTATTCGTATCTTTGCCAATCTTTTCTAAAGCATTTTTATAAAAAATAGCATTACTGCTGCTAGAATCAATCAACGTATTATCTACATCAAATAGTATATTTTTTACCATAATTACTCCTCTTCTTTAAACTATGCTACCGAAATCAAATAAATGATAATTTCTACAGACATTCTACACTTTTGATTTTTAATTGTAAACAGTCAATTTTAAAATATTTCTCTATAATTGACTATTTTCCAAAGTAATGATATATTTAGCACAAGGAGTGATTAAGACATGGAAAAAGATAGATCTTTTATATCTAATTTACATATACCAAGATGGGAAGAATTGCCTAATATAGACCTATATTTGGATCAAGTAGTTACATTAGTTAATACCTCGCTTGAACCGCTTACTAACCTAAATATAAATTCTTCAAGAGAAGCATCAACCCTTACAAAAACAATGATTAATAACTATGTTAAAGGTAACTTAATAGATGCGCCTTACAAGAAAAAATACAGCAAAACCCAGCTGGCAAAGCTTTTTGTAATTTGTATTTTAAAACAAGTATATAGTATGAATGAAATTCAAAGTTTAATAAATACCGCACTTTCGCTTTCAACCATCCAAGAATCATATGATCGTTTTTGTATGAGATTTGAAGAAGCACTTGAATGTACCTATACTCAAAAAGACTTTTCACCCGACGATTGCAGTCAACTCTTCATTTCAGTGCTATTATCTTGCACATATAAACTTTATGTGCAGCACTCTATAAAAGAATAAAATTCAACAACGAGAAAAGGGGACGGAAGAAAATTCTCACTTTTAAGAAAAGGGGACGGAGGAAAATTCTCACT
>USOV01000047.1 GCA_900556455.1 uncultured Clostridium sp.
AAGGAGCAACAGCTCTAGCCATAGGTATTGCAATTCAAAATTTTCCAGAAGGGGCAATTATTTCAATGCCATTAAAAAGTGAAGGAGTATCTAAATCAAAAGCATTTTTATATGGAACTTTATCAGGAATAGTTGAACCAATAGCTGCAATAATTACAATACTACTTACAAAAACAGTAGTGCCAATTCTTCCATACTTATTATCATTTGCAGCAGGAGCAATGATATATGTTGTAGTTGAAGAACTAATACCAGAATTCCAAGAAGGAGAACACTCAAATATTGGAACAATAGGAGTGGCAATTGGGTTTGTAATTATGATGATATTAGATGTAGCTCTGGGATAATAAAATGAGTTACATTATGTAAAAAATATTGAAACAACTGAAATTAAGTACTTTGCATTAAACGAAATACCAAGTAATCTAGCAGAAGAAAAGACCAATAAAGAACAAATTGAAATGTGCTTTAAAGCTTTTAATGATGGAAATTGGCAAACACAATTTGACTAAAAATTATTAGAGTAATCATTATTGTAGAAGCAGAAAGAAATTTTGTAAAAAGACTACACAAACTATAAAAAATGTGTTAAAATATACCAGTAATTTAAATTTTTAATAGAGGAGAGTGAAAACATGTCAGGACATAGCAAATGGCATAATATTCAAGCAAAAAAAGGAAAAGCAGATGCAGCAAGAGGAAAAGTATTTACAAAATTAGGTAGAGAATTATTAATGGCTGTAAAACAAGGTGGACCAGATCCAGCAGGAAATTCTAAATTAAGAGATGTTATTGCAAAATGTAAAGCAAATAACATGCCAAACGACACAATAAACAGTGCAATAAAAAGAGCAGCAGGTGCAAACAATAGCGAAAATTACGAGGAAATCACATATGAAGGATATGGACCAAATGGTGTTGCTGTAATTGTAAATGCATCAACAGATAATAAAAATAGAACAGCAGCAGATGTAAGACATGTATTTGATAAATTTGGAGGAAACTTAGGAACAGCAGGTTGTGTATCATATATGTTTGAAAGAAAAGGTGTTATTGTTATAGAAAAAGCATCAACAAATTTAAGTGAAGATGATTTAATGATGCTTGCATTAGATAATGGTGCTGATAATATGGAAACTGATGAAGAAATTTATGAAATAACATGTTCTCCAGCAGAATTTTCTGCATTAAGAGAAGCATTAGAAAACAATGGATTAACATTTGTAGAGGCAGAAATTCAAATGGTTCCAAGCACATATGTTGCATTAGACGAAAACGGAGTAAGAAGAATGGAATTATTACTAGAAAAATTAGACGAATTAGATGATGTAATAGAAGTTTTCCATAACTGGGAAGAATAAAATAAACGTAAGGGCACATGCTTGTGCCCTTATTTTATAGTGTTATCAATTTATTTGTTAAATCCAAATTCGCTTTTGGATTTTTTTTATAACCTAAAGTATAAATATTGCTTGCAAACATATCTTTTTCAAGCATATTTTTTAAGACCTTATTTTGGGTTGTATCTAAAAACTTCTTTGGTGAAGTAATAATATCTAGCTTTTTATTTGATTTTGATATTTTAGAAAGTAATTCCTTTCCTTTAGGATTTACTCCAAGAACACGAATATATGGGAGAACTTTATGAGAGTCTTCAATATCTTTTTTTGTAATATTTAATAAAACATACAATAAAATTCTGTTAACTCTTGTCATAGTATATCTTTTAGATTTAATCATATTTGTCAAATCGGCTAACGTATTACAACTATCAGATGCCTTTTTAATTTTATTTTCTAAACCTTCAGAAACATCTGGAAGCATACCGTATTTCTTGGACAGACATAGTTCTTAATCTATATAAAATTGCTTGCTCAAAAGTGGTAATTCCAGGTACAAATTCATTCTTTTTAATTTTATCTTGCAATATTTCATAAGACGCATCTGGCATGGATTTTTCAAGGCTTTCACCATTTATAACTCCCTGCCTAATAGCAGTTGCACTAGGATAGTCACTTTCTAGATTAGTACTATTGTATTTTGCCCCTTTTCTTATAATTGTAACAGGGCTTATTTTAGCTTTTTGTTTTTGAATAGCTTTTAAATATTCAATTCCTAAAATATTATTAGATTCAGAAAGAACATTGGCATATTTTCGTATATCATTTAAATACATTAAAACAGCATGCTCTCGGGCTTTTGGAAATGAAACACCTAATGAAAGCTCATGATTTAATATAGATAAATATTCTGGAGGCTCTTGTACTAAAACTTTTGCAATGTCATTCAAAGCGGAAATATTCCCACATTCACTGCCAAAAGAAATAGTGGTATCCATTTTTAAGCTATCTAAAATTTTTATACTACCCATAGCAAAATTTTCAGCACTTGAAATACTATAAACTAAAGGTAATTCAATTACTAAATCAACACCACTTTTTAACGCCATTTCAGCGCGAGACCATTTATCTATAATTGTAGCATCTCCACGTTCTACAAAGTTGCCACTCATAACTGCAACAGTATAGTCAGGATTTACAAGTTCCTTTGATTTTTCCAAATGGTATAAATGCCCAAGATGAAATGGGTTATATTCACTTACTATTCCTAATATTTTATCCATAAAAAACTCCATTTTTATTGCTTTTATAACTTATTTATTGATATAATATCATAAAGGAAAAAATAACGCAAGAATTAAAAAAATATAATATGAGCTTAACTTATAGTATAAATATATAATATTTTCAATTTGCGAAGCTCCAAGCAGACTTGCTATGGCATAAGGTCAAAGTTATATATGTCTGAACACTGGTAAAATATATAGTTTAAGCAAGTAAGGTCGCTTCTCATTTCAAATATTATATATTTATACTATTAACTAAAATTATGGCAATAATATAATAAAG
The DNA here is from genome assembly GCA_900556455.1 of uncultured Clostridium sp. Taxonomy (GTDB): domain Bacteria; phylum Bacillota; class Clostridia; order TANB77; family CAG-508; genus UMGS1933. The sequence continues at coordinate 2,910 of USOV01000047.1, forward strand.
AAGGAGAATATATGAGTAAAGAAGTTATTATTTACACAGATGGGGCATGTTCTGGAAACCCAGGTCCAGGGGGCTGGGGAACTATTCTTATGTATAAGGACACAAAAAAAGAAATAAATGGAGGCAATCCTGATACTACTAATAACATTATGGAAATTACAGCAGTAATAGAAGGACTTAAACTATTAAAAGAACCTTGTAAGGTTCAAATTTATAGTGATAGTGCATATGTAGTAAATGCATTCAATCAGCACTGGATAGAAAATTGGATAAAAAAGAATTGGCAAAATTCAAAAAAAGAGCCAGTAAAAAACAAAGAATTATGGCTTGAGTTATATGCATTAGTTAAACAACATGAAGTAAAATTTATAAAAGTAAAAGGCCACAGCGATAATGAGTTCAACAACAGATGTGACGAATTAGCTAGAAATGCAATTTCTAACATTCAATAATTATTAAAAAGATAAGACAATTGTAGGGGGTCGCCGCCCCGTTCTTCGAAGACAATACAGAATATATCAAAATGAATTGCCAAAAAAACCTTGGACTAATTGGCAACAAAGTTGTTTTCTTTAATAGTTTGAATTATAATGATAAATATATAAGGAGGAAGGTATTAGTATGAAAATCGGAAAGATAAATATTTCAGGGAAAAATCTTGCTATAATAGGTGCCATAGCTATTGTAGTTATTGGAGGTGTTATTTTCTTGACAAGTAATAAAGAAACAGGAAAAGGGATATTTCATAATCCGGATGCAAATGTAAAAATAGTTAAATCGAAAGTTAGTCAGATAGAATTAGAGGACTATCAAACAAATGAATTTTCTATCAAAAAACCTAAAGGATGGAAAGTTGATACACTAGGAGATTATATACATTATACAATTAAAGTATATGATCCTAATAATCCTGATTATCAGTTTTTCTTCAATATGAAAACTGAAGGATATAACAAATCAGAAGATGCTAAAAGATGGCAACAAACATATTATCCAAGTAGCCCATTCGCCAAAACTAGTGTAATAGCTACTAAAGATACAGAAGGATTTTATAAAATATTCAATGATTTAGGTACTTTAAATAATACAGCTGCATTTACATTTCCAACATTAAATGATTTTACTGTTACTGAAAACTTAGGTAAAGGTAGTTTAGGCGGAGATATGTTAAGAGCAACATTTAAAGATGAAAATGGCAAAGAATGCGAAGGAATATTTACAGCTTATGTATATGATGTTGGTTCTTATTATGTTTCTGAAAATATCATGTCAGGTAAACAAATAGATATCCAATACTTAAATGTATATGATGCAATTTTTATTACTACTCCAAAAGATGAGTTTATAGATTGGCAGGACACATTAAATACTATGTGCTCTTCACTTGATTTTACAGATTCTTTTATCAACGGATTCAATAGTCAGCAAGATGCAGTTATGAAGAATTTCCAACAAATTAGAGCAATAGGTAATCAAATAAGCGACGGAATAATGGATTCTTGGAATAAGAGAAATAAATCGTTTGATATTATGAGCCAAAAACAAAGTGATGCAACACTTGGTTATGAAAGAGTATATGATACTGAAAATGGAGACATCTATAAAGCATATAATGGATTCACTGATGAATATGATGGCGAAAGATACAAATCTATAACAGATGACATGTATACGGAAAAAACAAGTGGATATATAGAAAAGTAGGTGTGGTATGAAGAACAAAAAAATTATTTATGCTGTTATAGCAGCTGTTATAGCAGCTGTTATATTGATAGGCGTTATAGCTATTATTGCTATTAAAAGTAATATTCCAAAAACAATAGATAATACTCAAACAGAGGCAAAAACAATGATGGAAGAACTTAAAAATAAGTACCCAGATAAAGAGTATCTAAAACTAAAAGGCGGAGAATTTTTAACAGAAGACACTTGTTTTAGTGAATATTCATTTATAAATAATAATTCTATATATATTTTTAATCCAAATAAATTAGACAATGGAGAATTTGAATATAAAAGTTTACCTACAAGATTAGAAGCAGGTACACAAAATATTGAAGGAGTATTAGGGTTAGGTACTGCTATTGATTATTTAAATAGTATTGGTATGGAAAATATCCATAAATATGAACTAGAATTAAGAAAATATTTAATAAATGAATTAGAAAAAATAGATAATATTGTTGTTTATAATAAAAATAGTGATTCTGGTATTGTTATGTTTAATATTAAAGATGTATTTGCTCAAGATACAGCAGTTTATTTAAATAATTATAATATATGTGTAAGAGCAGGTAATCATTGTGCTAAAATATTAAAAGATGAATTAGGTATAAAAAATACTTGTAGAATTAGTTTATATTTTTATAATACTGAGACTGAAATAGATGAATTTGTAGAGTTACT
>USOV01000048.1 GCA_900556455.1 uncultured Clostridium sp.
TCCGATCTTTTAGAAGATTTAAGGAAAAATAATATTAGTCTTCATTCTTTTATGTGTAATTCTGTTGAAAGTCAACATTTATTTTTTGATATTTTAAGTTTTGCAGATGAAGAAATAGGATTTAGTCTTAAAAATTATGAGATTGTTATAGAAGCTTTTTCTGTTCCGGTCAAAAGTTCTTTTGTTTTACTTATTACGCGTGTTCCAAAAGTAACTCATTTACATCCTTCTAAACTTAAATATAATACATTTAAGGCTATAGAATCTATCTGGATTAAGTTTGATAGTCTGGATGATTTTTGTATGTTTTGCGGTTCAATAAAAGCTAATACTATTTTTAATTCATCTTTATATTTATTAGATGAACATTACTATTTACATATTAGAACTAATAAATTAAAAAAATATTTCGAGATTTTAACAAAATCTCGTGAATTTTCAAATTATATATATGGGAATGATTTTGTTCTTGATGAAAATGCCAAACTTATTATTGAAAGTTCAGCAATAGAAACATGTTTAAAATATTTTTTGTGATTAGTTGTGATTTACCAAACATATCTGCTAATATATTTTTCTAAAATAAAAAAGGCGACCAATGGTCGCCTTTTTGCTTCTAATCTTCGTCGATAAAGTTGAATTCATCTTTGAATTTGTCTTTGAATATTGCAAATACAGCATTTAATTCGTCTTCATCTTCTACCCCTATATATGATTCTTCATCTTCAGATTCTGTATGTTCTACTTTTAATATTACTACTTCTCCTGCTTCCTCATCATCTGTTTCTTCTATTGGTAAAAGTATTACATATTCCTCTTCATTATATTCAATTAAATCTAAGAACTCAAATTGAACTTCTTTTCCATCCTCATCATTTAATGTAATAATATTATTTAATTCTTCATTTTCATCCATATTTTTGTTTTCTCCTTTCAATTAATTAATTTGTTTATATCATATAGTTTTATTATTTGCAATAGTTTGATTAATTATTTTTATTTACGTATATTTCTAGAATATATACTGCTGATATTGTATCTACAATATTCTTTTTCTTTTTAGGATTTAGGTTTAAGTCGTTCATTGTTTTATGTGCTTGAACTGTTGTTAGTCTTTCATCTACTGTTTCTATTTTCATTTTATTATATTTGCATTTTAATTTATGTATAAATTTATTTGTAGCCTCTACTCTAAACGTGCTACTGCCATCCATATTAAAAGGCATACCTACAACAATTGTATCGACTTCATATTTTGCAAATATTTCATCTAGCCTTGCTAGTACAATTTTGTCATTTCCCTTGTGATGTATTGTTTCTAAACCTTGTACAGTAATATTTAGCTCATCTGTTATGGCTAGACCTACTCTTGCATCTCCATAATCAATTCCTATTTTTCTCATTTTATTCATCTACTTCTATATAGTTTTTTACCATTTTTTCTAAAAGTTCGTCTCTTTCTAATGTTCTTATTATATTTCTTGCATTATTATGGCTTGTTATATAAGTAGGGTCTCCTGATAAAATGTAACCTACTATTTGATTAATTGGATTATATCCCTTTTCTTTAAGTGCATCATATACTTGTTTTAAAATTTCTTTTGTCTGGTTATTTTTATCTCTTTCAACTTTAAAATTCATTGTTTCGTCGTTTATCATAAATTCCTCCTAAAATATATTATATTTTATGGTTTTGCTTATGCTATTAATAGCCTGTTCAACTTTATATACTGGTTATTGCGCTTTCTGTTTTGTCGCTGTTGTCTAAATATTCCTCTAGTTTTTTTGTTACTTCTTCAATTCCAGTACCTTTATAGTATGTTCCTATTACAAAATTAGTCTCTGGAGAAACTAATATTTTCTTTTTGTTTTTTTCTCCTTTTGCTTTACTCTGTAATTCAATTTCTATATCTTCAATTCTTTCTTTTAAGTTAATTAAAAATTCTGTTGCTCCATCTATATCAATTCCTGCCAAAGCAATTGCAAATTTAGGTCCCATATACCTTACAAAAATATATTCTGAATAAATACTACTTTTTACAAGGTTTGATACTCTCAATATCATCTTTGTACCAACATTTCTTCCATATTTCTGATTAATTTCCTCTATATTTTGTATTGTAAACATGCATATAGAAGATTTTACATATTCATCAATTTTTCTCTTACCTTTTCCATATAAGTATTCTGCTGAATATAGACCTGTTGTTTTGTCTTCCCTATAAATATTTTCTATAGCATTTTGGTATGATACTGTTTTCAAAACTGATATTATATTCTCTCTAATTATTCCTAATATGTTTGTATCCATATTATCAAATGCATGTGCTACATCACTTTCAATAATCCAGTATCCAATATATACATTATCAATATATAATGGGAAAAACATTGCTGATTTCGCCCTTGTCATTTCACTTTTTTGGTATGATAGTCTTTCATTTGGTGAATTAATTGTTACATATTTTGGTGTTGCTGTTCTAATACTATCTTTAAACATTTCATCTGTATGTAAATTTGAAAGTACTTTCCAAAATCTTTTGTCTACATTTGATGTTTTTAATATATACTCAGCTCCGTTAAAAACAACAATTGTAGAATATTTTATTTGATATTTTTCTATTAAAATGTTGTTAATTAAATCAATCTTATCTTTAACAGAAATTTCTCTTCCTGCTATATCCATAAAATCCTGCACTACCTGCAAGCTTGCCACCATTTCCCTTGTATTGCTTAGGGATTTTACTTTTTTAGATATTGACAAATTGTATACAATTAATCCAATAACAAATATTACTAAAATAACTATTATTGCTACAACCAATGTTATTACTCCTTACCTTAATAATTTTTTCTCATTTTGCTTAAAGTGTCTCTTGTTTCACTAGAAAATTCCATTCTTTTTTTTTGTTTAGATTTTGGTTCATATTTTGTTTTGTTTAATAATGGGTATACCATTTCAGCTAAATCATGTAAAGCATTTAAAAGTGGTTTTGTATATCCTCTTAAATATATATCACAATTTACAAGTGAATCTAGATATTTAATGTAATTTTGAACCTCAAATGGTATTTTGCAATATCTTACATTATCTTTATTAAATAATTCTGTCATCAATGTCATTGTAGGGTCATTGTATGAAGCCATTCCTCCTATTAATAAATTATCTGTAAGAGTTCTAAGTCTTTGTTCTTTATTTATAACAATTTTAATTTTCTCTTGTCTTAGTATGTTTTTTGTTTTCAAATTTCTTAAAAATGCTGTAAGAGGTTGAATTGTTAAAATATCCATGCTTTGAACTAGATATATTTCATGAGATTTATCAAAGAATTCCACATTTGTATTAAAGTCTGCATCAATTAGAACAACGTCATGGTTTTCCATTAGAGTTGCTAATATATTATCAACATCTTCCTGTTTTACTTTTTCACCAGGAATTTGTGTATATACTGTAAGATTTTTTTCTACTTTTATGCCCTGAGCAACCCCTTGTTCTAGATTTGATATACTATTTTCTGCTATTCTTCTTAATCTATCATCATTGTTTGTGAAAATATAATATGAATTTCTGTTTTGTGTCATATCTAATATTGCTGTAGATATATTCATTTCTGCTAGTGTTAAAGCTAAATTATTAACAACAAAAGATGTACCGTTTTTTGTTGTACCAACAAAAGAAACTATTTTTTTCTCATTTGTAAGTAAAGAATTTAATCTATCACTACTTTTTTCTGTTGGTTCAATATATCGATTTTCTTCTTGTCTTGCTTTTATAGGTTCTTCTTCCTCTTCTTCAGTGTATTCCGGTTCTTGTATATTGAATAAGTCTATGTCTTCTTGTTCTTCTTTCTCTTCCTCTTGTGGTTCAGGAGTTTCAGAAGTTTCTTCTTGATCAAGGTCAAATAAATCGAAGTCCATATCTTCTGCTACGTCTTCTTTATCATTATTTTTTTCTTCTTCATTGGTGTCTATATTAAATAGGTCAATATCAAAGTCTTCGTCGTCATTTTCTTCTTCAACTTGTTTTTTAGGTCTGCCTCTTCCTCTTTTTGGTTTATCATCTTGTTCTGTTTTAACTGGATTTTTTCTTGGTCTACCTCTTCCTTTTTTTGGTGTTTCTTGAATTTCTTGTTCCTCTTGTTCTTCTGGCTCTTCCTCATCAAACAAATCTATCATTTTTTTCTCTGTATCAATTACTTTTTGATTTATCTTTACAGTTTTCTCATTACTTAATTCTGAAGGAATTACTATTGGTCTTGTTATTTTTTCCTTTTCATTTTTCAACATTGTTACATCTATTTTTTCTTGTTGCTGTTGTTGCTGTAATGTTTTCAAATTTTTTGATGCGTATGTGTCCTGTCTTCTACTTCCTAGAACACTGTTTGTTGATAGTTCACGATATTTTGGTGATTGTTGTTCTAGCACAGCTTTTACATGTAATGGTAAATATCTTATAATGATTTTCAATTGTGCATCTGTATATTGAGAAACAATGTTATTAAAGCTATCTACATATTTACTTTCATTTTTTCCTAGTCTTTTATAGTGAGCTAAAATATTTTGGACCTCTGATTCACTTACACCGCTTTCTTCTTCTAGTTGATCCATTCCACCATTTCCTTCAACTTTGTAAGCTATTTTAGCTTCATTCTTTGTTCTTGGTGTACTAATTAATTCGCAAAGTTTATCAACATTTCTGTCGTCCCCTATTAAGGCATTATACATGCCTATTCCAAATAACTTTGTCAACATCTCATCTGACTTAGTTCTTCTATCTGCACATAAAAGTATAACCTCAATATTAGTTCCATCTGTTCTCTTAGTTTCTTCATTTATTCTCTCTAGTTTTTCAAATAAGAATTTATCTATTGTGTCATAATTATTATTTGCAAATGGTTCTAAGTCTTCACTTACTACTATTCTATCATAATCTTTATTATTTTGTATTTCTTTTAGAATAGCATTAAAGTAATAAACATTTTTATATGATAAGATTTCCTTATAATCCTTTTGATATTTTTTCATTATTGTTTCTGAAATATTATCATTATTAACCGCAAATAATACTTTCATCCATTAACCCCTCCAACCTATTACTACTATGGTAAATATTAGTGGCAATACTTGACATACTACTAATAATGTTACAAATGTCATTATTATTCCATAGCCTTTATGTTTTTTATCTAATCTTCTTGTTCCTAAAACATATTGGTTTAGCGCTCCTATTACAATTCCAATAAAGCAAACTGGTATACTATAAATT
>USOV01000049.1 GCA_900556455.1 uncultured Clostridium sp.
AATGGAAGTTAGAGACTTATTATCAAGCTATGATTTCCCAGGAGATGAAATCCCAGTTATAAAAGGATCTTCTCTAAAAGTTCTAGAATCTACATCAACAGATCCAAACGCACCAGAATATCAATGCATGAAAGAATTAATGGATGCAGTTGACAACTATATACCAACTCCAGAAAGACCAATCGATCAACCATTCTTAATGCCTATCGAAGACGTATTCACAATTACAGGTAGAGGAACAGTTGTTACTGGTAGAGTTGAAAGAGGAACAGTTAAACTTCAAGACGAAGTTGAAATCGTTGGTTTAGCTCCAGAAAAGAAAAAATCAGTTGTTACTGGTGTTGAAATGTTCAGAAAATTATTAGACCAAGCAGAAGCAGGAGATAACATTGGTGTTCTATTAAGAGGTATTGAAAAGAAAGACGTTGAAAGAGGTCAAGTACTTGCAAAACCAGGAACAGTACACCCACATACAAAATTCAAAGCAGAAGTTTATGTTTTAACTAAAGAAGAAGGTGGAAGACATACTCCATTCTTCAATGGTTACAGACCACAATTCTACTTTAGAACAACAGACGTTACAGGTTTAGTAGATTTACCAGAAGGAACAGAAATGGTAATGCCAGGAGATAACATCACAATGACAATAGAATTAATCACACCTATCGCTATGGAAAAAGGATTAAGATTCGCTATCCGTGAAGGTGGTAGAACAGTTGGTTCAGGTATCGTATCTGAAATAATTGAATAATAACGTAAGTTAGTAAAGACCAGAGGTTAAATAAAAATCTCTGGTCTTTTATATAATGGTGGGACTTTTATGCCTGCTCAGAGCAACGGTGTAATCTTACCCTACATAAAATTACAAGGGAGATATTAATATGAAAAAAACATCTAAAATATTATTAATTGTTGTAAGTTTATTGTTAGTACTTATAACATTAACAGGTTGTGGAAATAAAACGACAAACGAAAATAAAACTGCAAAAGAAACAATAGCAAGAGGAATAATAGACGAAAACAATGTATACAAGAGTGAATATGCAGGTATTACATTTACATTACCAGAAGGATTCAAATATGCAAGTGACCAAGAAATTGCTGACATGATGAATGTAGGTGCAGAAATCCTAAGCGAAGGAAAAAATGATTTAACTAAAGTTCTAGAGCAAACAGCACTTTATGACATGGTTGCACAAGATGCAACTTATGGTACAAGCGTAATGGTTATGTTTGAAAAAGCAACAGCAAATGTAAGTGTAGATTATTATTTAAAAAATGTAAAAAAAGGTTTAGAATCTGTTACTGATATGGGATATGTAGTATCAGACGATATTACAACAGAAACAGTTGGAGGAAAAGAATATAAAGTTTTAACTGCAACTATTCCAACTTATGGTTTAACACAAAAATACTATACTCAGAAAAAAGATGGATATTTTATAGATATATTAATAACTTACTATGATAGTGCAGTTGATTTAAATACTTTATTAGCAAATTTTAAATAAATATAAAAAATTAGAGGTTAGAAATAATCTCTAATTTTTTTATATTTTTCTTGCATATCATTAATTAATATAATAAAATTATCATATGATATTCAAATGAGGAGTGATAATATGCCAAGTATTAAATTAAACTTAGAACACACAGGAATTAAAGAAAAAGAAATAATGAAATATAAAGACAAAGTAGAAAAAGCACATAATGAATTGCACAAATTATCTAATGATGAAAATGAATTTGCAGGTTGGCTAGAACTTCCTACAAATTATGATAAAGAAGAATTTGAAAGAATAAAAATAGCAGCTGAAAAAATTAAAAAAGATTCAGATGTTTTAGTAGTTATAGGAATAGGGGGGTCTTATTTAGGGGCAAGAGCAGTTATTGAAGCACTAAGCAGTACATTTTACAATATATTACCAGACAAACAAAGAAAATTCCCACAAATATTTTTTGTAGGAAATAACCTTAGCCCAGACTATGTAAATGAACTTCTAGAATGTATTTCACAAAAAAATATATCTGTAAATGTAATTTCAAAATCTGGAACAACAACAGAACCAGCGATTGCATTTAGAATATTTAGAGAATATTTAGAATCGAAATATGGGATAGATGAAGCAAGAAAAAGAATATATGTAACAACAGACAAAGCAAAAGGAGCATTAAAAAATCTAGCAAATGAAGAGGAATATGAAACATTTGTAATTCCAGATAATATTGGGGGAAGATATTCAGTTCTAACAGCAGTAGGGCTATTACCAATAGCAGTAGCAGGAATAGATATTGAAAAATTAATGAATGGTGCAATAAATGGGCAAGAAAAATATAATGATAGCAATTTAAAATATAATAGTTGCTATAAGTATGCTGTTGTAAGGAATATTTTATACAAACAAAATAAAAACATAGAAATTTTAGTAAACTATGAACCAAAAATGCTATATTTTACAGAATGGTGGAAACAACTTTACGGAGAAAGCGAAGGAAAAGAAGAAAAAGGAATATTCCCAGCAGGAGCAACATTTACAACAGATTTACATTCTCTGGGACAATACATACAAGAAGGAAAAAGAGAACTTTTTGAAACAATAATTAATATTGAAAAAACCAATACAGATATAAAAATGAAAGCAGACGAAGACGACCTTGATGGATTAAATTACTTAGAAGGAAAAACAATGAATTACATAAATCATAAAGCAATGGAAGGAACAATAGAAGCACATACTACAGGAAAGGTTCCAAACATTGTAATAAATGTAGAAAAAATGAATGAAGAAAACTTAGGAGAACTAATATATTTCTTTGAACTAGCATGTGCAATTTCTGCAAACATATTAGGAGTAAATCCATTTAATCAACCAGGAGTAGAAACATACAAAAAAAATATGTTCAAATTACTAGAAAAACCTGGGTATTAGTTTATTATATATTGCAAACAAATAGAGGGAGAAAAATATGGAAATCAAAATGAAAGAAAACTTACAAAAAATAGAATATTATATTTTCGTATTTATAATAACAAGTATGCTTGGGTGGGTAATGGAACTAATATACTCTTCTATAGCTTTACATAAATTAAACCTACCAGGATTCTTTTTTGGACCATATATCCCACTTTATGGAATGGGGACAGTAATTGTAATTGCTCTATGTGATGATAAAAATATATTTAAGAAAATAGGAAAAATTTTTGCTTTAACAACAACCCTAGAATATATAGTTTCTATTATGTTAGAAATAGTGGTACATAAAAAATGGTGGAATTATTCTAATAATTTCCTAAATATAAATGGAAGAGTTAGCCTTTTATATTCCACTTATTGGGTAATTCTAGGTTTAGCAATACTAAAATTCGTAAATCCAATTTTTAAGAAAATTTATAATAGAATAAAATCAGAAAAAACAACAAAAATAATAAATACTATCATAATAGTTATGGCAGTGGATTTAGTATTAAGTGTTGCCCATTATATATAATAATATAGAATGGTCTAGACTAACCTCTACAATAAAAGATAGTGCTAAGTAATCTGCGAAAAGATATAATAGAGCACAGTGTGCTCCATAAAAATAAAACTATCTAAAAAAATTAAGGAGGAAAAATATGATATATCCTGAATTTTTAAAAGAAAAAGATTATATAGGAATAACAGCTCCATCAGATGGAACTATAGAAGAAATAGATATATATCGCTTAAATAATGCTATAAAAAAGTTTGAAGAGCTAAACTATAAAATTAAAGAAACAGATGACGTAAGAACAAGCATAAAAGGTAAAAGTGCTCCAAGCAAAGTACAAGCAAAAGAATTAGAAGACTTATTCAAGGATGAAAAAGTTAAGTGTATTATTTGTGCCAGTGGTGGAGATTTCCTTTTAGAGATGCTATCAGAAGTCAATCTTGATGTTATAAAAAATAATCCTAAATGGTTACAAGGCTATTCTGACCCAACGGGATTACTTTTTACAATTACAACTAATTTAGATATAGCAACAATCTATGCAGATAATTTTAAAGGCTTTGGAATGGAAAAATGGCATAAATCTTTAGAAAACAATTTGAAAATACTAGAAGGTAATTTGATAAAACAAAAAAGCTTTGAAAAATATGAAAGCACTAGAACAGAAAGAACAATTGGAAATGAAGGATATAATTTAGATGCAAATGTGAAATGGGAGAATCTAAACGACAAAGAAATAGATATAAAAGGCAGGATAATAGGTGGATGTTTAGATATTCTAAGTGAACTATTTGGAACCCGATTTGATAAAACGAAAGATTTTATAGAAAAGTATAAAAATGATGGTATTATATGGTATTTTGAAAACTGTGAGATGACTTCAGAAAATGTTATAAGAACACTTTGGAAATTCAAAGATAATGGATGGTTTGAACATACAAATGGTATTATATTTGGAAGAAGTGCTTTAGAGAAAAGTTGTTATGATATATCTTTTAAAGAAGCGGTTATAAGAGTTTTAGGAGAACTAAACATACCAATAATCTTTAATGCAGATATAGGGCATGTTTCTCCAAGAATGACGATTATAAATGGAGCAATTTGTAATTGCCATTCTAAAGATGGAAAGGGAGAAATAACATTTGAATTAGAATAATCATGTAAATGTAGAAATAGAATGTAAAAAATGTCATTTTTGGTAGAATTTTGAAGAAAAAATCAAGCTCTGAAACCCGCATTAAAATGGCATTTTAAAATAAAATTTAAAAAAATAAAAATTTTTTCAAAAAAGTGTTGACATATATCAATTATTTGTGCTAAAATAAATCTTGTCGTTTGACAAAAGAAACGACAAAGCACATTGAAAAATAAACAATAAAATTCTTTAAATGAGTGGAGAATTTAAAAAAATTCGTACAAACCAAATAATTTGGAGAAAACCAAGCGAAAAAACAAAAAAATGAGTTAGAATACTCTTGAAAAAATCGATATGTAAACCGAAAGGTTATATATACAATAAACAAGAGAGTTTGATCCTGGCTCAGGATAAACGCTGGCGGCGCACATAAGACAT
>USOV01000050.1 GCA_900556455.1 uncultured Clostridium sp.
TTGTAATTTGTCAATTACTCATATCTTTCTTCTGTTTGATAAATTCTATGTTATTTTTTTCTAAATCTTCAATAGTTATATCTCCATATTCTAAAGATGATTTTACAGTTTCTTGATAACCATTAGAATATATAACTATTACATATTTACTTTTTTCGCAAGGAAAATAATATATATATTCTTTATCTTCATAAAATTGTTCTAATGCAGTATTACATGTAATATTTTCTTCTTTTGTTTTATCTATTATCTTTAAGTGTGTAAAAGTTTGACTATTTTTATCTATATACTTATTTTCACTTATAAAAACAACTCCAATAATACAGATAATTGGTATTAAAATAATAATAATCTTTTTTATTAAATCTTTATAATCAATTTTATTTTTTTCTAAAAGGACTATGTTTCTTAAAAATTTGTTTATAGATGATATTCGCAATATTACAAACATAATTAATGAACCTAATACATTTAGAATCACATCATCAATATCACAGCAACCAGATATTGTAATAAATTGCAATAGTTCAATACCCACAACTATACAAATCATTGTTAGTAAAAAGTTTTTTAATTTCTTTTGTTTTTCAAATAATATTGGTAAGAAAAAGGCAAAAGGCATTAAAGCAACTGCATTTCCTAGAATATTATATATAAATATATATGGTGCAATATCTCCACTAATAAATTTTGTAATGTAACCAAAAATTGTTTTAAATGGAATTAAATTAAATGAGTTAGACATATAGTTTTTAAACAACTCACTATTCCAATTTAATATATTAAAATCTCCTCTAAAAAAATAATCATCAAATAAAGTAAGTGTTGATAACAATATAATATATAAAATAAACCATATACCTATATTTATTTTTAAAACTTTATTCTTATATTTTTCATCTATATATTTAGTTAAAGCTAATCCACCAAAATACATAATAAGACAACTTAATAGTAATAATACTATTCTTCCAGTTGGACTTAAACGTAATAATTCATTAAACTCTAAACTAAAATAATATATTAAAATAATTATAGCAATCAAATATAATACCATACTTGCCATTAAACTTATTTTTTTCTTCATATATCAACACTTCTTTCTCAACGATAACTTTCTAATTATTGTTTGCATTATAACACAAAGGACAGATAATTTTCAACTAATTACCTGCCCTATCTATTGTAATTTGTTACTATACAATCATAAATATAAATCCAGGTAAAAGTATTCCAATAAAAGTAATTGATAACCATTTTCCAACCTTTGTAAACAAATTATCTTTATATTTAATAGATAATATTAGTGCTGGTATTAAAAATATAAATGAATAAAAAATAGTGTAATGTGTTCCAGTCGCATTAGCCATATTAGACCAAGTAGGTATGTTCAATGTTGCTAAAATGTGATCTCCTACACAAACTCCAAAAATATTAAAAGCCCAAACGAAAGCAATAATTACTAGTAACAATGACAATGAACCTATACCAATTTTTTTATTTTTCATTACAAATACCTCCTCGATAAATTACAATTTATCTTATCCGTTCCACTTATCCCTTTATAGAACCGCTTATCATATATCTATTGTAAAAAATGTAAATGTAAATTATAATCGTTCTTGAAAGGAGGCATATTGTTAATCTATTATTGGCAATATAGATAACTATGAAAATTAATATAATTGAAAAAAAAGATGAAAAACTAAAAAAAGATGAAATTATAATTGAAATACACAGTTCACAAAACCAACAAAATTTGAACGAACTTATTTCATACTTAAAAGATTATGAATTAATGTATAATAATAAAGTTGTAGTAATGAATAATGATTATACACTATTAGAAATTAAATACCAAGATATAATTGCTATTTACAGCGATAAGAAATCTAATTATTGTAGAACAAAAAATGGTTCATATAAAATCAAAAGTAAATTATACGAAATAGAGAAAATGGATAAAAATCTTATAAGAATTTCCAAAAGTTGTATTGTAAACGTTAAGCATATAAATAAATTTGACATAAGTGAAATTGGAAAAATAATTATCAAATTAGATGATAATTCAGAAGAAATTGTTTCAAGAAGGAAAACAAAATCAATTATGAAATATTTAGAGGAAAGGATGATATAAACATGAATAAAGCAAAATTAATATTAAAGTTAGCAATTTATTATATTCTGGGATTTATATTATTTATGCTAGTTGCATCTATAACATATACAACCATATTTGCACTTTTAGCAAATGATACTATTAACCCACAATTTGAAATGCAATTGTTTCTGCAAAAGATATTTTACTCTTTGTATTGGTATATAGGGGTATATAGCATATTATATTTTTTTATATTATATTCTGTACATAAATATGACATATATATAGTTAATAAACTAAATAAAAGATTAAATGAAATGAGGGAGGTTGATAAAAATGAATAAAACTAATGTATTGATTATTGTTATCATTGCTATAATACTAATAGCAATATTATTAGGAATTTTCCTAGCTTACAAATCATATAAGGCGCCTATGTATGTTGAAGACTTAGCCAAAGCTATAGAAATACTTACAAGTGAAATAACAAATGATTCAGATAGAATTCCAAAACTTGCAATGTACAACGAATTATCTAGAAGTCAAGTAATGATTGATAGACACACAAAGGAGAAGAAAAAATTTTCTGATGAAGAGATGGGAAAAATATATTCTAATATCGGAGGTAAAGAAGCTGTATTAGAATATTTAATAAATATTGAAGATGATGCAAAAAGAAGAAATGAACTTCAGTTAGCATTTGATTTAAAAATTATTGATAGAAATGAACTAGGCAAAATGTGGTAAAAAAGCCTTTAATTCAAATAATAACCAGAGAGGGCAAGTTTTCCTTGCCCTCTTCTTTTATCCAAATATTCCTCTTCTTTTTACTGGTGGTTGTTCATTCATTGTTTTGGCTAGTTTTAATAAAAGTTCTCTTTGTTCTGCTGTTAGTTTTTTTGGTATTTGTACTGTTACTGTAAATACAAAATCTCCTCTCCAACTTCCATTTACAGATTTAAATCCTCTGTTTCTTATTGCGAACTTAGTTCCTGAGGCTGTTCCTTCTGGAATTTTATATTTTTCTACTGTTCCATCTACCATTGGAATTTCTAATTCTGCTCCTAATACTGCTTGTGTGTAAGTAATTGGCACTTCACAAAGTACGTTATCGCCTTGTCTTGTAAATATTTTATGGTTTCTTACTGTTACAACAATATATAAATCTCCTCTAGGGCCACCATTTACTCCTGGGTCTCCTTCACCTCTTAATACTACTGCCTGACCATTACTAATTCCTTCTGGAATGTCCACTGTTATTTTTACAGTTTTTCTTATTTTTCCTTTTCCTCTACATTCTGGACATTTTTCTTCTATGACATTTCCCTCTCCACCACATGTAGGGCATGTTTTAGTTGTTTGCATTTGTCCGAAGTATTGTGCTTACGTTTTGTGTTACTGTTCCTGTTCCATTACACATTTTACATTTACTAACTTTTGTTCCTGGTTTTGCTTTGCTTCCATGACATGTTGGACATTCTTCTTCTCTTGCTATTGTTGTTTCCTTTTTTACACCTTTATATGCCTCTTCAAATGTTATATCTATACCGTATTTTATATCTCTACCTTTTCTTGGTGCATTCTTTGCTCTAGCATTTGATGTTCTTCCTCCAAAGCCTACTCCTCCACCAAAAATTGAAGAGAAAATATCGCTGAAATCTCCAAATCCGTCAAATCCATCAAAACCTGATGTAGAATATGAATAATACCCTCCATTTCCAGCTCCACCAAATCCTTGTGGACCATCTGGTCCAAATTGGTCATACATTTTTCTTTTTTGTGGATTTGATAGTGTTTCATATGCTTCAGAAACTTCTTTGAATTTTTCTTCTGCTTCTTTTTTATTATCTGGGTTTGCATCTGGATGCCATTTTTTTGCAAGTCTTCTATATGCTTTTTTTATTTCTTCATCTGTTGCAGTTTTTGCAACTCCTAATACTTCATAAAAATCTTTTTTTTGTGCCATGTATCTTCCTCCCATATTATTTTTAATTATTTCTATAATATTTTTATATTACACAAATAATTAAAAATTTGTAGGGGCTGGTCTTGACCAGCCCATGATTTGTGGGTCGCCCAAGGGTGCGACCCCTACACTTTTTGTTCATATGTTTTATTGTTTGTTATTATCGTCTTCTACATTGTAGTCTGCATCATACACATTTCCATCTGTTGTTCCTTCTGTATTTGCTCCTGCATTTTGGTTGTTTGCAGCATTTTGTTTATATAGTTGTTCAGACATTTGATAGAATACTGTTGTTAATTTTTCTGTTGCATCTTTTATTGTTTCTGTGTTGTTTGTTTCTAGTGCCTTTTTTACGTTTTCAATTTCTGTTTCTATTTTAGATTTTTCTTCACCACTTACTTTATCTCCTAATTCATCTAATGTTTTTTGGCTACTATATACTAAACTTTCTGCATTATTTTTAACTTCAACTTCTTCTTTTTTCTTCTTGTCTTCAGCAGCATGTGCTTCTGCATCTTTAACAGCTTTGTCTATATCTTCATCAGAAAGATTTGAACTTGCTGTAATTGATACGTTTTGTTCATTTCCTGTTGCTAAGTCTTTTGCAGATACATGAACTATACCGTTTGCATCTATATCAAATGTAACTTCTATTTGTGGAACTCCTCTTGGAGCTGCTGGTATTCCTGTTAATTGGAATCTACCAAGTGTTTTGTTATATGCAGCCATTTCTCTTTCACCTTGTAAAACGTGAACCTCAACACTTGTTTGACCATCTGCTGCTGTTGAGAATACTTGTGATTTTTTTGTTGGTATTGTTGTGTTTCTTTCAATTAATTTTGTAAATACTCCACCATATGTTTCAATACCTAATGATA
>USOV01000051.1 GCA_900556455.1 uncultured Clostridium sp.
AAACAAATATATTGTATCTATGGCGAATTGGAATATGAAAGCAAATTACAATTTATTTCATAAAAAAACTTGAAAATAGCATTCTGCTATTTTCAAGTTTATTCTATAAAGTAGAAAAATATTCTTTTAGTCTTTCTTCTACTTCTTGTTTTGTTTCTAGCCTATTTATTTCTTCTCTTACTTTGCTTGAGTCTTTCAAGTTTTTTAAGTACCAGCATATATGTTTTCTCATTTCTCTTACTCCTACATATTCGCCTTTTTCTAATACTGCCAAGTTTAAATGTTCTAGAATTATATTTAGTTTTTCATTTGGAGTAATCGGATTTATTTTTTCTCCTTTTAGTCCTTCTATTATTTCATATAATTTCCATGGTGACCCGCAATGCTCCTCGTCCTATCATTATCCCGTCTACACCTGTGTAGTCAAACATTTTCTTTGCATCTTCTAATGTTTTTATATCTCCATTTCCTATTACTGGTATGTTTACCGCTTCTTTTACTTTTTTTATAATTTCTAAATCTACTTGCCCAGAATAATATTGTGACTTAGTTCTTCCATGTATAGTAATTGCTTTTGCTCCAGCTTGTTCTATTATTTGGGCTGCTTCTACTGCTACAATATTTTCGTTATCCCAGCCTTTTCTCATTTTTACAGTTACTGGAACTTGAACATTTTTTACAACTGTTTCTACAATTTGTCCTACTAATTCCAAATTTAACAAAAGCTTGCTTCCATCTCCATTTTTTACTACTTTTGGAGCAGGACATCCCATATTTATATCAATTATATCAGCATATTTTGAAACTTTTTTTGCAGTGTCAGCCATAACTTCTGGGTCACTTCCAAAAATTTGTATTGCAATTGGTCTTTCTTCTCCTTCTGTTCTAATTATTTTATCTGTTTTTTCATCACCATAAAAAATTGCTTTACTGCTTGCCATTTCTGTGTAAACCATACCTGGATGACCATATTTTTTAGCAATTTTTCTAAATGCTCCGTCTGTTATTCCTGCCATTGGTGCTAATAGTACGTTGTTTTTTATATTAACATTTCCTATATTTAATTCCTTTATATACATTTTATCTCCCTATCCATTAAACATTGATGTTTGTCTTTGTGAACTTACATTTAAAATTAGTCCAATTATCATCATATTAGTTAACATTGAGCTTCCTCCATAACTAACAAATGGTAATGGAACTCCTGTAATTGGAAGTAAACCTATTGTCATACCAATGTTTTCTAGTACATGGAAAAATAATATTCCGTGTAAATCCAATTACTAAATATGAACCTAAATTATCTGGTGCTGTTTTTGCAACTTGTATACATTTTGAAATTAATAGCACATATATTATTACAATAACACTGCATACTATGAAACCAAATTCCTCTCCAATTACAGAGAAAATAAAGTCTGTAGTTTTAGGGTATAAGTAACCTAAATGTGTTTGTGTTCCTTGCATAAATCCCAGTCCTAAAAGTCCTCCTGCCCCAATTGCTATTTTAGACTGGATTATATTATATCCATCCCCTCTTGGGTCTTTATTAGGGTCTAAATATACATCTATTCTTGCTTTTGCGTGTTCTGGTAAAACAAATAGATACAATAATGGCACTAGTATTACAACTAATGTGATTGAAACTATAATATATCTTTTATCTATTCCTGAAACAAATAAAATAAAGATTAGTGCAAATATATATGCTGTGGCTGTTCCATAGTCAGGTTGCATTATTATTAATAATAGTGGTACAATCACTATTCCTATTATTTTTAATAGGTTTAATGGTTTGTTTAGTTTTTTTTCTTGGTCATATCCGAAAACTATTTATTGTACTCGCAAGGAATAGCATTACAGCAATTTTTGCAAATTCTGCAGGTTGCATAGAAAATGAACCTATATTAAACCAACTGCTTGCCCCATTTACCTTACTTGTAAATAGCACCAGTACAAGTAGAATTATTGATATAATATAGAAGATTAAAGAAAATTTTGCTAATATTTTATAGTCTATAAACATCATTAAGAATAATAATGGTATGCTTATTGCTATCCACATTATTTGTTTTTTAAATTCCGCATATTCATTTGAGGTGGAAGCACTGTATAGGGCAATTAATCCTATTATTAATAGTAAAGTTACATATATTAGTATTTTCCATTCTGTGTTTTTTAACTTTTTTGTGTTCATATTGTTCCTTTCATATATTATAAAAGCGGATTATTCTCCGCTTTTGTTTTCATTATTTTCTTTTTTATCTTCGTTTTTTTCTTTGTCCTCTGCCTCTTTCTCTTCTTTTTCTTCTTCTTTGTTTTCTTCACCACTTACTTCTTCAGAATTTTCCTCTTTATTTTCTTCTTCAATTATTTCCTTAGACTCTTCTTTATTTTCTACTTTAGGTTCTTCTTGTTTTTCTTTTTCAGATTCAGCTTTTGGCTCGCTAATTTGTTCCTCTTTTGCTTTTGCTTCAGCTTCTTTTTTCATTTCATTTCTTATATTTACTATTGGAATATTAGCATAAAGTGAAGGTGCTCCGGTTGTTCCATCTTCTTTTACTTCGTTTGTAAGCCTTACGTCTATTTCTTTTTCATCTACTTCTATATATTTTTTAATTACTTCTATTATTTCTTGTTTCATCATTTCTAGAAAATCAGCAGATACATTTGCTCGATCTTGCATTAGTACAAGATGTAATCTTTCTTTTGCTGTTTGTTTACTTTTTGTTTCTTTATTATTTTCAGATTTACCTAATTTTTTAAAAAAGTTCATTATGCTTTCAAACATATGTATTGCCTCCCTATATTTATAGTTGTTCATTGTTATTTATAAATTTATTTTTTTGTAAATATATCTTTTATTTTTGCAAAAAATCCTGTTTTTCTGCCTGGTATAGTTACATCTATATTTTCGCCTAATATTCTTTTTGCTGTTTCTATATATGCTTTTCCAGATGGTGCTTTTTTATTTTTTATAACAGGTTCACCTTTGTTTGTTTGAGTTATTATGTATTCATCATCTGGTACTACACCTATTAAGTCTATAGATAATAAATCTACTATATCATCTACATCCATCATTTCGCCTTTTCTAACCATTCCTGGTCTTAGTCTATTTACTATTAATTCTGGATTTTTTATTTCTGTTGCTTCAAGTAATCCTATTATTCTATCTGCATCTCTTATTGCAGAAATTTCTGCTGTTGTTACAACTATTGCTCTATCTGCACCACATACAGCATTTTTAAACCCTTGTTCTATTCCTGCTGGGCAGTCTATTAAAACATAGTCAAATTCTTCTTTTAATTTTTGTGTTAATTCTTTCATTTGTTCTTCATTAATTGCTGTTTTATCTCTTGTTTGAGCTGCTGGTAATAAAAACAATTCCTCAAAACGTTTATCTTTTATTAAGGCTTGTCTTAATTTACATTTTCCTTCTATAACATCAACTAAGTCATATACTATTCTATTTTCAAGACCCATAACAACATCTAAGTTTCTAAGTCCTATATCTGTATCTACTAATACAACTTTTTTACCTTCCATTGCTAAGCTTGAACCTAAATTTGCTGTTGTTGTTGTTTTTCCTACGCCACCTTTTCCTGATGTTATAACTATTACTTCTCCCATATTCTATCCTCCTAACAAGACTTAAGCATATATCTATATTTTTTATGTTAAAAATAATTGTGCCTAAAAATTACTTTTTTTGTAATTTTTAAACACAATTATTTTATAATCTTTTTTCAAAAAAGTCAATTGATTTCACATAATTCTTGCAAATTCTGAATTGTAATTTGTGTGAATGAATTTATTACTCAACTACTGTTGGGAGTTTAGATTTTAGAGAAACTACGGGGTGCAAACCAGCGCCGTGCGCGACATCATAGCCATTAGAGTTGAACAAGCCGCTGCACGAGCTCGCATCGCCATTGTCCACGCCGCCTGGCCCGAAGCCCGCATAAGACGAACGAGCACAGACGTCACGCGAAGCCAGCCAGTAATAAAAATCTTTAGATGCGCCAAATATTGTTTTTTTCTCTACATTTGTTATTGCACTTGTTGTGTCATTTACAGGATTTGTTAGTGCTGTTCCATCACTACTTACCTGATAATGATATCCGTTTATTTCATATTCTCCTAATGTTGCCTCTGTATTTGTTCCATCTGGTGTTTGATGGTTAGCCTTTATTGCATCCCATGTTGGTAAATCTTTTAATTTTGTTGTTAAATTTCCTGTTGTTTTAATTGTACTTCCGTCATAATAATACCCTCCTATTGGTTCATAATTTAACGCACTATTTACATCCTCTATTGTCATTCCTCTTGCTTCTCCATATTCACTATTACTATACAATTCTCTACAAATTCTATCTATTTCTCCTTCTACTTTCTTCCCATTTGTTCCTATATAGCTTGCCGCATTATTATATCCTGCTGCTCCATAAAAGTATATCCCTGTGGTGTTAGTTGGAGTTCCTGTTGTTATCAGTAATGTTTCATATCTTTCATCTCCGTCTGTGTCTTCTATTCCCAATACTACCCACTCTGTACTTTGGGCTCCTATTGTTTGGGTTCCATTTGAATCTGCATTTGCATTTGAAGGATAGCTGCTATTTTTTGCATAATATCTATCTAATCCACTTTTTGCAGCTGATATTGGTGTACTTGTTTTTCCTTTTGCTGTATAATTTACTAATTGTCCCATTTCATATGTTGCATTGCAATGGCTACAAGTAAATGTATCTCCTGTTCTTGTCCAGTTATGCTCTGCTAATGGGTTACCTGCCAAGTAGTCATCTATTGACGCATATGTTATTCCTCCTATTGTTATTTGTCCACTTGCTAAAGCTTGTTCTGCATTCATTGCATTTTTTGT
>USOV01000052.1 GCA_900556455.1 uncultured Clostridium sp.
AAGCCTGCTGGACTAGCTATTCATCCTTCTATTTTACATTTTGATGATTCTTTAGCAAATGGTGTGAAATATTATTTTGATACTATTGGCCTAAAAAAGAAAATTAGAGCTGTTAATAGAATAGACTTAAATACTTCTGGTTTAGTTTTATTTGCAAAAAATGAGTATGTACAGGAATGTTTAATTAAACAAATGAACTCTTCTTCTTTTGAAAAGACTTATCTGACTGTTGTTTTTGGTACATTAGAAAATAAAAAAAGCACAATCAATGCTCCAATTGCTAGGAAAGAAAATTCTATTATAGAACGCTGTGTTTCTAAAAATGGTCAAATTGCTATAACCCATTATGAAGTTTTACATGAATTTGAAGGCTATTCACTTGTAAAATGTACCTTAGGGACAGGTAGAACACACCAAATTAGAGTTCATATGGCATACATTGGGCATCCTTTACTTGGAGATTCTTTATATGGAAAGTCAGACCAAACTTTAATTAACAGGCAAGCTTTACATAGTTATCAAATGAGTTTTATACACCCTGTTTCTAATAAAAAAATATCTTTAGAAGCTAAACTTCCTAAAGATATTGAAAACCTACTAAATTGATATAAATGGACTTTAATTATACATTAAATTACTGATTGGCAAGTCTTTCTGTAATTTTTTAAAGTACCTTTATATTCTAATTTTATATTTTTTAAAGATTTAAAATTTTCTGGTCTTATCATAACCGGTAAATTTGTTTCTATTCCTGAGCTTTCTAATGAATATTTTACAAATTCAGCACAGTAAAAAGAATGTTCTTTATGTATTCTTAATTTTAATGCTATAGCGAAGAGTCCTATAATATTAAACTTATAAGGCTCTTTAGCATCTTGAATTTTCTTTATTGCATTATATATTTTCTCATATTCTTCCTCTTTTACATTTAGCAAATATATAGCAGCTTTTGTTGTTTTGAAGCGTTCAAATGTTCCTGAATTCACATATTCATGTACAAATCCTCCTGGGAAAGGCATATAAGGGTTTAATCTTCCAAAACTATACATTTGTTTTAAATCCTTATCTAGTGCTATTGATACATGTGAGAATTCATCTTTTGTATATACTTTTATTATTCTTGATAATACCGTTCCTGTATGTGTTAATACAATATATATTTTTTTCATTTTTTTGTCCTTTTTTAGATAATTTTATTTTATGGAGCGCACTGTGCTCCGCTACATTTTTTCATTTTATTCTTGTTTTTTTATTTGGAATTTTTGAGCAATCTTATATTTGTCTCTATCAGATATATACAAGTAGCCTAAGGCAGAAAATACTACCGCACCTATTAAGTTTACAAATAAGTCCTCCATTGTGTCGTTTAAGCCTATATCTAAAAAACCACCATCAATAACTGCAAGCTCATTTCCGTCTTTATCATACATAATTGTTTTAGAAATATTTTTTACAACTACCGCTTTATTATTATGATTTGGTTCTAGTTCATTCGTACTTATTGTGGTTACAATTGAGTCTTTTTGCATATCTGACAGAGTAAATTTGTCTACTGAATACTCAAAAAACTCCCACAAAATACCAATTGTCATGGAAAAGCAAAAAGCCACCAGTGCTACAAATACAGGTGATAAATTAAAATTTTTTATTTTTGTGTTTAATAAATCTATCAAACTAAACCCTACACTTGCCGCCAAGAATCCATTAAGTGTGTGTAGAATATTATCCCACATTGGAATCACTCCATAAAAGTTTTCTATTTCTCCCAGTATTTCTGCGGAAAATATAAAGCAATAAATTGCAATTTCTAAGCCATCTGGCAAATCAATTTTAAATTTCTTTTCTATAAAAAGAGGTATATTGAAAAGTATCAATGATAATATACACAATAGTGCATTTAAATAATTCATTAAAAAGATTTCTCTAACAAAACAAATTAGTACTAATATTCTTAATATTATATATGCTATTAATGAACTTTTTCTTGTGTTTTTAGGTATTTCTTTTGCCTCCTTTATTTTCATATGATTTACTCCTTTTTATTTTTGTTTAATTATATCATTTGTAAAAGTAAAAATAAAGGGAAAAATAAATAATATTTTGTATGGACAAATTTATTTTTTTCGTGTATTATTAATATATATTTTTTTAGGAGGCTATAAATGAAACTTAAGTTTAAATTTTTTATAATTTTTGTATTATTAATTATTATTTCTTTTTCCTATATATATGGTGTTTTCGCTACAACTAGCACTACAAACCCAACACCAACAGTAACTCATACTTCTTCTTCGGATTCCACTTTAAGTGCATCTGATATTATTGATATTATATTAATTGCTGTTTGCATTGTATTAATTTTCCTGGGCATTGCAATTTTAATTAGATGTAAATAATCTTATAAATCTGTTAACTAAAAATTGGTTGACAGATTTTTTATGTATATTTTTTTCTTTTTTTATAAATAATATAATTGAATTTTATTTTTAGGAGGGTTTTTTATATGCTAAAAAAGAATTTAATTATATTATTTATAATATTTTGTATTCTATGCATTTCCAATGTATGTTTTGCAAATAATACTGCAAATAATATAAAAGATAGTGTTAACTCTGCTGCTACTACTGCAGTTGATGGAGTTAAAAATTTAGCAACTGATGTTAGAAATGGTGTTGGAAGTGTTGAAAATGGCATTGAAGGTGCTTTAAGTATGAATAATATGAATACCCAAACTACTCATACTACTGGAACTGCAAATAATAATTACACTGCTACTAGAACTGCAACTACAGCTAATACAGCTGGAATGGGTACTTCAACTATGTGGGTTTGGGCAATAGTTGCGATTGCTGCCATTGTTATTATCGGTCTTGTTTGGTACTATGGTTCTCAAAATAGAGTTGATTAAGTCTATACTTTGAAAAATAAATATGGTATAATATACCATATTTATTTTTTAAGTGAGGTAATAATATATGAATAAATTAATTGCAAAAAATCCTACTGCAAAGCATAATTATACAATTGAAGATACTATTGAAACAGGTATTGTTTTATCTGGTACAGAAATAAAGTCTATAAGAAATGGTAAAGTTAATTTAAAAGATAGTTATGCTGGTATAAAAAATGGAGAACTTTATATTTATAATTTACATATTAGTCCTTATGAATTTGGGAATATATACAATAAAGACCCTTTAAGAGATAGAAAACTGTTAGTAAACCGTAGAGAAATTAATAAACTTGTTGGCTTAATTAAGCAAAAAAGTTATTCCCTAGTTCCTATTTCTTTATATTTTAAAGGGAATTTTGTTAAAGTTGAACTTGGAATTGGTAAGGGTAAAAAACTTTATGATAAACGTCAAGATATTGCAAAAAAAGATGCAGAACGTAGAATGTTACAACGAGTAGATAAATAAGTTTATAGTATTTTAATAACTTCAAATAAAGCAGCAATATAATTGCTGCTTTATTGAGTTTTATATGGTCTACATATTTTTATGCTTTGCCACTTGAACCAAATACATTTTTCATTTTAAATTCAACTATTTCTTGTATTTTTTCTCTTGCTGGTAATAAATATTTTCTTGGATCAAAAGCTTCTGGGTTTTCTGCCAATACTTTTCTTATGCTTGCAGTCATTGCAAGTCTTAAATCTGTATCTACATTTATTTTAGATACTCCTAATTTACTTGCTTCATTTAATATTTCGTTTGGAACGCCTTTTGCTCCTGGAATATTTCCTCCATATTTATTACAAGTTTCTACAAGTTCTGGTATAACAGTTGATGCTCCGTGTAATACTATTGGAGTATTAGGAATTTTTTCTTTTATTTTAGCTAAAATATCAAATCTAAGTTTTGGTTCTCCTTTAAATTTATATGCTCCATGGCTTGTTCCTATTGCAATTGCTAATGAATCGCATCCTGTTCTTTCCACAAATTCTTTAGCTTGGTCTGGGTCTGTATACATAGCTTCATCACTTGATACATTAACATCATCTTCTATTCCTGCTAGTTTTCCAAGCTCTGCTTCAACCACTACTCCTCTGCTATGAGCATAGTCTACAACTTTTTTTGTTAGAGCTACATTTTCCTCAAAATCATATTTAGAACCATCTATCATAACTGATGAAAAGCCTGCATCTATGCACATTTTAGCTGTTTCGAAATCTGGTCCATGATCTAAGTGAATTACAATTGGGACGTCTGGGTGTTCGTCTACTGCTGCCTCCACCATTTTCATTAAATAATTTATTCTTGCATATTTTATTGCACTAGATGATGCTTGTAAAATAACTGGTGATTTTTGTGCATCAGCTGCATCTACAATAGCTTGTATAATTTCCATATTATTAACATTAAAAGCACCTATTGCAAAACCTTCTTTCATAGATTTTTTAAACATTTCTTTTGTTGTTTCTAATGACATAATATTTTTACCTCCTAAAATAATTTTATGAGGTTATTTTATTTCTAAATTTATGTATTGTCAAGAGCTTCTTCAACAAAAAACTGTAGGGGGGTTGTATTACAATTGATTTGAAATAAAATTTACAAAATTAATATTTTGAATACTTTTCTATATCTATTGTATAAAAATAGCACT
>USOV01000053.1 GCA_900556455.1 uncultured Clostridium sp.
ACTTATGGCTCTAAAGGCATTACAGAGATTTTATTCAAAGAAATTTGATATAATTGCAGTTAGTATAAACCCTGGTTTTGATTTTTTTAATTCTGATCTCTTAGAAAAAACTTGTGAAAAAATTGGTGTAACTTTTATTGAAGAAAAAACACATATTAAAGAAATTGTTTTTGATATTAGAAAAGAGCAAAATCCTTGTTCTTTATGTGCAAATTTAAGAAGAGGAATTTTAAATTCAATAGCAATTCGTGAAGGTTGCAATAAAATAGCATTAGGTCATAATGAAGATGATGTTTTAGAAACATTTTCTCTAAATTTATTATATGGTGGTAATATTGGAACTTTTGCTCCTGTAAGCTATATGGACCGTTCTCGGAATAACACTTATTAGACCTTTAATTTATGCTCCAGAAAAAGCCATAAGAACTTTCGTAAAGAAAAATAATATTGAGGTAATGAATAAATGTTGCCCTATGGATGGAGTTTCTAAAAGAGAGGATATGAAAAATTTAATTGGAGAACTTCAAAAGCAAATTCCAGGTGTAAAAACTAATATTTTTGGAGCTATAAAAAGAAGTAATATTAAAGGATGGAACATCAAAAAAAGTGACTAATAATAGTCACTTTTTTTTGTCCTACAAATCTCGTTGAAATTAATTCTTGTTATTCTGCTAATTTTTTCATTGCATTTATTAATGTTTCTAATAGTTCATCTGCTTCTTCTAAACTGTTTCCTTTTACACCCATATAGAATTTTATTTTTGGTTCTGTTCCAGATGGTCTTACTGCACACCAGAAATCATTTTCCATTTCATAGTATAAAACATTTGATTTTGGTAAATCCCACTTTGTAATTTCTCCTGTTTTTAAATCTTTTATTGTATGATTTAAACAATCTTTGATTTTTAAAACTTCAAAGTTTCCTATTTTGTTTAATGGGTTGTTTCTTAGTTCCTCCATTTTTTGTTTAATTTGAGCTTCTCCATCTGCTCCCTCTTTTACAACTACAATTTGTCCTTCTTTATAATATCCATATTTTTTGTACATTTCTTGCATTGCATCCCATAAAGTCATATTTTTTGTTTTATAATATGCTGCTGCCTCAGATAAAAGCATTACTACCACAATTCCATCTTTATCCCTTGCATGGTCGCCAATTAAACATCCATAGCTTTCCTCAAATCCCATTATGCATTTATGGCTATTGTTTGCCTCAAATTCTCTTATTTTGCCTGCTATATTTTTAAATCCTGTTAATACTTCATATAATGCAACACCATTTACTTTGCAAATTTGGTCTGTCATATTTGAAGATACTATTGTTTTTATTAATGCTGGATTTTCTGGCAGTCTTCCTTTTTCTCTTTGTTGATTTATTAAATATTCTGCAACCATTAGCCCTATCATATTACCATTAAATAATATGTATTCTCCTGTTTTTTCGTCTTTGACATGAACCCCTATTCTATCTGCATCTGGGTCATTTGCAAGAACCAAGTCTGCATCAACCTTTTTTGCAAGTTCTAACGCCATTTTAAATGCTTTTGGGTCTTCTGGGTTTGGATAACTTACTGTTGGGAAATCTCCATTTGGATCTTTCTGTTCTGGCACAACATACACATTTTTAAATCCAATTTCTTTTAAAATTCTACTTGCAAGTCTATTTCCTGTTCCATGTAGTGGTGTATATACTATTTTTAGTTCATCCGCAACTTTTTTTATTGCCTCTGGATTTAATAAATTCTTTTTTAATTCTGCAATATATAAATCATCCATTTCTTCTCCAAGCACATTATACAAACCTTTTTCTACAGCTTCTTCTTTTGTCATAGTTTTTATTACGCTAAAATCTGTTATACTGTTTACTTTACTTATTATTTCTTCATCTATTGGTGCTGTTATTTGTGCTCCATCTTCCCAATAAACTTTATATCCATTATACTTTGGTGGGTTATGGCTTGCTGTAACAACTATTCCAGAAATACATTTTAATTTTCTTACTGAGAAAGATAATTCTGGTGTTGGTCTTAAAGATTCGAATCTATATGTTTTTATTCCATTTGCATTTAATATTAATGCTGCTTGCTCACTAAATTCCTCTGACATGTGTCTTGAATCATATGCAATTGCAACACCTCTTTCTTGGCCACCTTTTTCTATAATGTATTCTGCTAACCCTTGTGTTGCTTTTCCAACTGTGAATTTATTCATTCTGTTTGTTCCTATGCCAACTACTCCTCTTAATCCTGCTGTTCCAAACTCTAAATCTTTATAAAATCTGTCTTTTTTTTCTTCCTCATTGTCTTTTATACTTAAAAGTTCTTTTTTTACTTCTTCATCAAAAAATGGATTATTTAACCATTCTTCATATTTTTCTTGATATTTTTCCATATCTATCCCTCTTTTCTATGAAATGTATTATATAATTTTATTGCTGTTTCTGGTGAGTCTGTTCCAGTTGCATTTTTTACTGGTGCAAATTCATCTTCTCTTTTTACCCTTAAAATAGTCATATTATCTAATTTTTCAAATGCATCAAATATAAAGCTTTCAAATTTATATGCATTTGGTTCTTCTGGAATTATAATTTCTCCATTTTCATCCATATATGATGCTTTTTTATATGCTACATGATATGGAAGTTTTTCTGCTCCTATTTTTTCTATTCCCTTTATATTAAACATATTACAATTTATGTGTGATTCTCCAAAAGCCAATCCACCTTTTTCATCTAATCTATTTGCCATTTCTTCGCTTATTTCTGTGTATTCAATAACACTTGGTTTTCCATTTTTTAAACAAAATACTCCCACTTTTTCACTTGGATTTGCTTTTATAACAGATTTA
Source organism: uncultured Clostridium sp. (assembly GCA_900556455.1). Taxonomy (GTDB): domain Bacteria; phylum Bacillota; class Clostridia; order TANB77; family CAG-508; genus UMGS1933. The sequence continues at coordinate 2,848 of USOV01000053.1, forward strand.
CCTGCACTCATTGAATGTTGCTTTTCAGAAAGTCCTATTAGGACTTCGTCTACCATACCTGCTAAAGGATTGTCTACTGGTCCTATAAAAATCCATTCTATATTTCTTTTTTTCATGTCATCTACAACATTATTTTTAAACATAGATTCAAATACTCCGCCATGCCCATCTGCTGCAAGTTTAATTGTTCCTTGTTCATTTAAAAGGACTTTTCCAGATGTGCTTAGCATTGGTAGTTCCCCTTGAACAAAGAATTTAATATCATTTTTATTGTAATTAAAATAATTATTTTTTTCAAAGAACTGTACAGTGTCTTCGTTATTTTCTCTACTTGTCATTATATACCAAGGAATACTTACATTATATTTTTCATTTGCTCTTTTTAATGTTTCACACAATAGTTCAAATATAGATTTAGCCTTTGGTTCTACATTTAAATAAAATGTACCTTTAGGTCCATTATGTCCGAAGTCTAGTTCCTTGTCCGCCTGCCATTGTAACTACTGCAAGCTTATTTGCTTTTAATACATTTGCACCTTTCTCAAAATATTCTTGCTTTTTATTTTCTTCTATAGTTTCTTTTTCTACATATGAAATAGGTTCTATTTTTACCTTTATATCTTCTACTGTTTTTCCTACACCTTCATATAATTTTTTCATCTGTTCAAAATCTATTTGCAATATTTGTTTTAGTAATTCGTCTTTTTTTTCTTCATTTAATTTGTCAAAGTTTGAAAGTAAATGTTCCTGCTCATATTTTTGCAGAAGCTCTTTTACATTTTTAATTTTTTCTTCCAAAAAAAATCCCTCCTTATGGAGGAATTTTATAATAAATATGGGAAATAGTCAATATTTTTTATGCCAGATTATATCCTTCAAAAACATCTTCTATTTTATGCTCTCCTGAGGTGTTAAACATGGTATCATGATTTCCCAATATTTCTTTTATATTTTCATTAAAATCATTTATACTATAACAATCTATTATCTTAATATTTTTATTTTTTTTAACATTGCCCTCCAGTACAGTATCAATTACTTGCCCTGCACATTTTATATACTGTTCACTTCCATAAACTATAATGTCTAGATTGTCATTATCTGCTATTTTTTCTCTTATGTATTTTTGAATACTTGATTCTTTTATATCTGTTTTTTTCCAATTTATATTTAAGATTTTTTCTTTTTCTT
>USOV01000054.1 GCA_900556455.1 uncultured Clostridium sp.
CTTTAAATGTTCTTGTTGGAGCAAATTCTCCTAATTTATGTCCAATCATTTCTTCTGTTATATATACAGGTACGTGTTTTCTTCCATCATGAACAGCTATTGTATGCCCAACCATTTGTGGGTATATTGTAGATGCTCTTGACCATGTTTTTAAAACACTTTTTTCTCCTGATTCATTCATAGCTTCAACTCTTTTTAAAAGTTCTGGTGCTACATAAGGTTGTTTTTTCATTGATCTTGACATTATTTTTCCTCCTTATTTAGATTTTTTTATTTTCTTCTCTTAACTATAAACTTATCTGATGCTTTATTTTTCTTTCTTGTCTTATATCCTAATGCTGGTTTACCCCAAGGAGTAAGTGGTCCTGCGTGTCCTACTGGTGCTTTACCTTCACCACCACCATGAGGGTGATCTACTGGATTCATTACAGCACCTCTAACTGTTGGTCTTATACCCATGTGTCTTTTTCTTCCTGCTTTTCCTAATTTAATGTTGATGTGTTCTGCATTTCCTATTGTTCCTATTGTTGCTCTACATCTTGTAAGAACTAATCTCATTTCTCCTGATGGAAGTCTTATATGAGCATATTCTCCTTCTTTTGCCATAAGTTGAGCTTCTCCACCAGCTGTTCTAACCATTTTTCCACCTTGACCTGGGTTTAATTCTATATTATGAATTAAAGTACCAACTGGTATATTTTCTATTGGTAAACAGTTTCCTACTCTTATATCAGCATTTTTTCCTGATATTACTGTATCTCCATCTTTTAATCCTACTGGAGCTAAGATGTAGCTTAATGTTCCATCTTCATATTTGATTAATGCTATGTTACTTGTTCTGTTTGGATCATATTCAATTCCAACAACTGTAGCTGGCATATCATCTTTTTTACGTCTAAAATCTACTATTCTATATTTTTGTCTGTTTCCACCGCCTTGGTGTCTAACTGTTATTCTACCATATGAGTTTCTACCTGCATTTTTCTTTTTTGTATCAAGTAAAGACTTTTCTGGTGTTTTTTTTGTAATTTCATCAAATGTAGAAACTGTCATGTTTCTTCTTGATGGTGTATATGGTCTAAAATTTTTAATACCCATTTTTTTTCTCTCCTTCTATATTTAATTTATTTTCCCAGTTTATTCTGGATATTTTTTTACTTTTTTTGTCTTAATTGAGAATCAAATTAAATTTGCTTCTCATTAAACACCCATGAACTCATCTATTGAGTTTTTATATTTCTTATCAACTTTAACTTCTTTTCCGCCTTTAGTTAAATAAGATTTTTCTGTTGGATTTGTGTCAACAGTAACTATTGCTTTTTTCCAATCAGGTCTTCTACCTGTATTTGCTCCAACTCTTTTTTCTTTTCCTTTAACTGTCATTGTATTAACATTTAATACTCTAACTCCGAAAAGTGTTTGAACAGCATTAGCTATTTGAATTTTTGTAGCTTTTTTTGCTACTTGGAATGTATACTTTCCAGTTTGGATTCCATCATTACTTTTTTCTGTGATTATTGGTTTTATTATTATATCTTCTGGTCTCATCTTAAGCATACACCTCCTCTAATCCTTTAACACTATCTACTGTTAATACAAGTTTATTGTATTTTAATAAATCATAAACATTTATTGTATTAATTAATGTTGTTTTTACATCTTCAATATTTTTAGCTGATTTTTGAACATTTAAGTTCTTTTCTGGTAATACTACTAAAGTTTTTCCTTCTACTTTTAAGTTTGCTAAAGCGTTTACCATTTGTTTTGTTTTAATTTCGTCAAATTGTAATTTATCAACAACAACTAAGTTGTTTTCTAATACTTTTGAACTTAAAACTGATTTTATTGCTAATCTTCTTTCTTTTTTATTAATTGTATATCTGTAATCTCTTGGTTTTGGTCCTAATGCTATACCACCTTTTATCCATTGTGGTGCTCTTGTAGAACCTTGTCTTGCTCTACCTGTTCCTTTTTGTTTCCATGGTTTTCTTCCACCACCAGAAACTTCTGCTCTTGTTTTTGTACTAGCTGTACCTTGTCTTTGATTAGCCATATAGTTAACTAATGCACTGTGTACAACAGCTTCGTTTGGTTTTATACCAAATACATTGTCATTTAATTCTAATGTACTAACTTTTTTACCTTCTATATTGTATACATCTATTTTAGGCATTTTTCTTATCTCCTCTCTTATTTACTACTTTTAACTGAATCTTTTATTTTTAAGATAGCACCTTTATTTCCTGGTACACTACCTTTTACTAATATTACATTTTTGTCTAAGTCAACACTTACTATTTCTAAGTTTTGTATTGTAACTTGTTCCATTCCCATATGTCCTGGAAGTCTTTTACCTTTGAAAACTCTACCTGGTGTTGATGTAGGTCCCATTGAACCTGGTCTTCTGTGATACATTGAACCATGTCCCATTGGTCCTCTAGATTGTCCGTGACGTTTAATAACACCTTGGAATCCTTTACCTTTTGTTGTTCCTGTAATATCTACAGCTTCTCCAGCAGTAAATATATCTGCTTTTAATTCATCACCAACATTGTAAGAAATTTCTTCTAATCTAAATTCTCTTAAATGTTTCTTTGGTTCTACATTTGCTTTTTTGAAGTGTCCAGCTTTTGGTTTTATAACCTTGTTTGCTTTTACTTCTCCAAATCCTAATTGTACAGCTTCATATCCATCAGCGTCTTTTGTTTTTATTTGAACTACTGTACATGGACCTGCTTCAATAACTGTAACTGGAATAACTTTTCCATTTTTGTCAAATATTTGTGTCATTCCTAGTTTCTTTCCTAATAATGCTTTTTTCATTTTTTTATTTCCTCCTTAACTTAACTACTATTGGCTAACTTTTTTTGCTAGCTTGGTCTTAAGGTAAGTTACTTCTAACCTCTAACCTATAAATTATAATTTTATTTCTATTTCTACACCAGCTGGCAAGTCTAATTTCATTAGGCTATCTACTGTTGTTTGTGTAGGATATAAAATGTCGATAACTCTTTTATGAGTTCTCATTTCAAATTGTTCTCTTGAATCTTTATGTTTGTGTGGAGAACGAATTACTGTTACTACTTCTTTTCTAGTTGGAAGTGGAATTGGTCCAGAAACTTGTGCACCTGTTCTTTTAGCAGTATCTACTATTTTTTCAGCAGACTGATCTATAAGGACGTGATCATAAGCTTTTAGTCTAATTCTGATTCTTTCACTTTGAACTTTAGTAGCTGTTGTTCCTTTCTCTTTTTTTACAGCTTTTGTTGTTTGTTTTCTAGCTGTAGTTTTTCTTGTAGTTGTTTTCTTTTCAACCACTTTCTCTGTTGCTGCTTCGCTTGTTGTTTTTGCCATGTTAAAATCCCTCCTTAAATTTTTTATTGCCTTTAGGGATAGTTTAACGCACCCTGGTGTTTCTTTTTTTACCATTTAAAAATCCTAGAACGTATTAAATCCCTAGGATAAGTGCTTATGTAAAACTTATCCGCCTAGGTCAAAGCCAAGACATACTCTGCGAAAGTTCCCTCCATTATATTTACACTAATGTAGC
>USOV01000055.1 GCA_900556455.1 uncultured Clostridium sp.
AGTATTCAAAATATTAATTTTGTAACTTTTATTTCACATCAATTGTAAATCAACAAATTTATTTAAAAAAATTAGCAAACTGTATTGACATTTGCTAAAAAAAGGTGTAATATATTAGCAGTCGATGAAAATAAGTGCTAAAAGGAGGCAAAAATATTGCTAACTGATAGAAAAAAAATAGTGTTAAAAGCAATAATAGAAGAATATATTAGTACAGCAGAACCAGTAAGTTCTGGTGCAATAGTAGAAAAATATATTCCAGACTGTAGTAGTGCAACTATTAGAAATGAAATGGCTGAACTAGAACAATTAGGATATATAGAAAAACCACATACATCAGCAGGAAGGATTCCATCGGTTAAAGGTTACAGATTTTATGTAGATGAATTATTAAACGATGAGAATATAAGCCTAGACGAAATACAATATATCAAGGAACAGTTGGAAACAAAAGTAAATGAGATAGAAGACTTAACAAAAATAACAACAAACACATTATCAGAAATTACACATTACACAACAGTGGCAATTGGACCAAGTTCAAGTACTAATATAATTACAGATGTAAGGTTTGTGCTTCTAGGAAGTAGACTTTTAATGGTAGTAATATTAACAGATAATGGGCAAATTAAAGAAACAGTTATTAAATATGATGAAGATATTACCCAAAACCAAGTTAATGGATTAAACAATATTTTCAACAATAGACTAAGAGGAAAGCCTTTAGAAAAAATAGACAAGCCAATGGAAGAATATATTTTATCTGCAATGAATAATCAAGTAAATGTTATAAAACCAATTATAGATCAAATGAATAGAGTAATAGAAGCAAGAAACGACATATATTTAGAAGGCGCAAATAAAGTATTTGACTTCCCAGAATTTAAAAAAATAGAAACAGCAAAAAATTTCTTAAGTATATTAGATACTAAGGAAGAAATGCTAGAAGTTTTAAATTCAGGAATCGCAAAAGATATAAATGTATATATCGGAGATGAAAATGAAAGAGAAGAACTAAAGGATTTAAGCATAATAACGTTTAAACATACAGCATTTGGGAAAGACTTAGGAACAATAGGAATTATAGGACCAAAGCGAATGGACTATTCAAAAGTTATTTCAATTATGAAATATATAAATAAAAAATTAAATGAAAATAACGAAGATAAATAAAAGGAGGATAAAATGGCTGAAGAAAATAAGGAAGAAATAAAACAAGAAAATAATGCCGAAGATGTTAATATGGAAAATGAATTATTAAAGACAAAACAGGAATTAGAGGAAACAACAGATAGATTTAAAAGAATAATGGCAGAATTTGAAAACTTTAAAAAAAGAAGCTCAAAAGAAAGGGATATGCTTTATAATTCATTAGTAGCAGATATAATAGCATCATTTTTGCCAGTACAAGACAACTTAGAAAAAGCAATAAAATCAAAAACTGAAGATGAAAGTTTTAAACAAGGAATAGAACTTGTAACTAAACAAATAAGCGATATTTTCAAAAAGTTTGGGGTAGAAGAAATAGAAACTTGCGGTAAACCATTTGACCCAGAATTACACGAGGCAGTAAGTAATGTTCAAGATGATACTCTAGGCGAGAAAATAATAAAAGAAGAGTTTAGAAAAGGCTACAAAATTGGAACAAAGGTTATAAGACATGCTATGGTAGTAGTAGCTAATTGATTATTGTTATTAATTTTAAAAATATATATAGATTTAAAGGAGGATGACTTATATGTCAAAAATTATTGGTATCGATTTAGGTACAACAAATTCATGTGTAGCAGTTATGGAAGGTGGAGAACCAGTTGTAATTCCAAATCCAGAAGGAAATAGAACAACACCATCAGTAGTTGCATTTTCAAAAAATGGCGAAAGATTAGTTGGTCAAATTGCAAAACGTCAAGCAGTAACTAATCCAGACCATACAGTTATCTCAATAAAAAGAGATATGGGAACAAATAGAAAAATAAAAATTGAAGGAGATGAATTTACACCACAAGAAATTTCAGCAATGATTCTTCAAAAATTAAAATCAGATGCAGAAAATTACTTAGGACAAAAAGTTACAGAAGCTGTTATTACAGTTCCAGCATACTTTAGTGATGCACAAAGACAAGCAACAAAAGATGCAGGAAAAATAGCAGGATTAAATGTATTAAGAATTATAAATGAACCAACAGCAGCAGCACTTGCATATGGTATGGATAAGGAAGATAAAGACCAAAAAATAATGGTATATGACTTAGGTGGAGGAACATTCGATGTTTCAATACTAGATATTGGAGATGGAGTATTCGAAGTTTTAGCAACAAGTGGTAATAACAGACTAGGTGGAGATGACTTTGATGAAAGAATCATAAAATATTTAGTAGAAGAATTTAAAAAAGACCAAGGAATTGATTTAAGTACAGATAAAACAGCAATGCAAAGATTAAAAGAAGCTGCAGAAAAAGCTAAAATAGAATTATCTGGTGTAGGACAAACAAATATTAACTTACCATTTATCACAGCAGATAGCACAGGACCAAAACATTTAGACATAACATTAACAAGGGCAAAATTTGAAGAATTAATTAGAGACTTAATAGAAGCAACAACAGGACCAGTAAACCAAGCATTAAAAGATGCTAAAATTTCAGCAAATGAAATAGACCAAGTATTATTAGTTGGTGGTTCTACTAGGGTTCCAGCTGTTCAAGAAGCAGTTAAAAAAATAACTGGAAAAGAACCAAATAAAGGAATTAACCCAGACGAATGTGTTGCAATAGGTGCAGCAATTCAAGGTGGTGTTTTATCAGGAGATGTTAAAGACTTAGTATTACTAGATGTAACACCATTATCATTAGGTATTGAAACATATGGTGGAGTATTTACAAAATTAATTGAAAGAAA
>USOV01000056.1 GCA_900556455.1 uncultured Clostridium sp.
TAAAAGGTTCAAGATGTTATACAGATAAATGCAGTGTAACAAGAAGAAACTATGCTCCAGGTGACCACGGACAAGGAAGAAAGAAAATATCTGAATATGGAACTCAATTAAGAGAAAAACAAAAAACAAAAGCATTTTATGGAGTAGGAGAAAAACAATTTAGAAAATACTTCGAAATGGCTGAAAATAAAAAAGGTATAACAGGTGAAAACTTACTTCAAATATTAGAAAGTAGATTAGATAATGTAGTTTATAGATTAGGATTTGGAGTATCAAGAGCACAAGCAAGACAATTTGTAAACCATGGACACTTTGAAGTTAATGGTAAAAAAGTTGATATACCATCATACCTAGTAAAAGCAGGAGATGTTATAGCAGTTAGAGAAATCAAAAAAGACAACAAAACAATAAAAGAAAACCTTGAAGTAAATGCTGCAAGACCAATTCCAGAATGGTTAGAAAAAGATGCAGATAAAATGCAAGGAAAAGTATTAAGATTAGCATCTAGAGAAGATGTTGATATACCAGTAGAAGAACATTTAATTGTAGAGTTATATTCTAAATAGTAAATAGAAGTTAGAATTAGAAATTAGAAAAGTGAAGTTAGAGATTTTATATCTGACTACTAACTACTAACATCTAACATCTAACACCTAAATAGGAGGTAAAAATGATTGAATTTGAAAAACCAAATATTGAATGCCTAGCAATAGACGATACAGAAAATTATGCAAAATTTGTATGCGAACCATTAGAAAGAGGATATGGAATGACAATAGGAAATTCTTTAAGAAGAATACTATTATCATCATTACCAGGTGCAGCAATTACAACTGTAAAAATTGATGGAGTAGCACATGAATTTTCAACAATTCCAAATGTAGTAGAGGATGTACCAGAAATTATTGTTAATTTAAAGAGTGTTAGACTAAAAATGTTTGACAATCAAGAAAAAACAATATCTATTGATTTTAAAGGCGAAGGTGAAGTAAAAGCCGGCGATATAATTACAGATTCATCTATAGAAATATTAAACCCAGACTTACATATAGCAACAGTTGCTGAAGGTGGTCATTTACATATGGAAATGACAGTAGATAAAGGAAGAGGATATAATGTTGCTGAAAAAAATAAAGGTCTAAGTAAAGCAATAGATGTTCTACCAATAGATTCTATATTCACACCAGTAAAGAAAGTAAACTATTCAGTACAAAATACTAGAGTAGGACAAATGGTTGATTTTGATAAACTTACAATAGAAGTTTGGACAGATGGTAGCTTAAAAGCTCATGAAGCATTAAGCTTAGCAGCAAAAGTTATGACAGGACACCTAGAACTATTTATAGATTTATCAGAAACAGCTAAAAATACTAAAGTGATGATAGAAAAAGAAGAATCTAAGAAAGAAAAAGTATTAGAAATGCTTATTGAAGAACTAGAATTATCTGTAAGATCATATAACTGTTTAAAAAGAGCAGGAATTACAACTGTAGAAGATTTGGCAAATAAAACAGAAGCTGATATGATGAAAGTAAGAAACCTAGGTAAAAAATCACTAGATGAAGTAACTAACAAATTACATGATTTAGGATTAGATTTCGTTCATGAAGAAGAATAATTTAAAAGGAGGAGAAAAAATTGGCTGTAAATAGAAAATTAGGAAGAACAACAGATCATAGAGTAGCAATGCTTAAAAACCTAACAACTGATTTATTAGTTCATGAAAGAGTTGAAACAACAGAAAGCCGAGCAAAAGAAGTAAGAAGCATAGCAGAAAACTTAATTGCTTTAGGAATAAAAGAAAAAGATAACTTCGAAACAGTAGAAGTAAAAGTTGTAAAAGCTAAATTAGATAGCAAAGGTAACAAAGAAACAGAAAAAGTTACAAGTAAAAATGGTAAAGAATATTTAAGAGTTGTTAAAGAAGAAACAATGGAAAAAAGACAAAAAGATTTACCATCAAGATTAAATGCTAGAAGAAAAATAATGGCAAAAACAAATAAAGTAAAAGACAACAATGGAAATAACGTTGATTTACCAGCAAAATTATTTGGAGAATTAGCAACAAAATATGCAGGTAGAACAGGCGGATATACAAGAATAGTTAAAGTTGGACCAAGAAGAGGAGACAGTGCTGAAAGAGTTATTATAGAATTAGTTTAATAGAAGTTAGAGGTTAGAATTTAGGTAAATATAAAGCTAAATTAGAACCGATATTATAGGAGGGAAATAAAATGGCAAAATGTGAAATATGCGATAAATCTGTAAGCTATGGAAACAAACTAAGTATTACTCGTTCTCATATAAGTAAAAGAACATCAAGAACTTGGAAACCAAATTTAAGAACTGTAAAAGTAATGGTTGATGGACAACCAAAAAAAATACATGTTTGTGCAAAATGCTTACGTTCAGGGAAAGTAGAAAAAGCATAAGATATAAAAAAAATAGGTGTAAACCTATTTTTTTTATGTATTTTTTATTTTACATGAAATATAAACTTAACAATACCCCTTAAAAATTTGGGCACCTTCTTTACAACGATTGTCATAATACATGCACACTCCTTTAAAAAAATTTAACAACAAAGCCAAGCTATACCAATAGCTATAATTGCAAGACCTATAATAAATAGCCATCCATAGAAGGGAAGCAATATAACTAAAAGAACACCTATACCAAAACCAATCAAACAAACGGCAATAGTTTTCTTTAAAAGACGAAACAAAGTCATACCTCCTTCTACTTATATTGTAGATAAATTCTTATTAATATTATATGAATTTTACATAAAAATGTGAAAAAATAAAATATATAAAACCCCTGCGTTGGGCTACTGTATTGCTTTGTATTAAA